>JBGSVX010000362.1:0-2603 GCA_041752795.1 Terrimicrobiaceae bacterium | reverse complement strand
CCAAAGTGGAACGGCTACAAAAAATCTGAGGCCACGACTTTTTTCAAATCGGTCTAAAGGGGAGCAATTTCCAAGTCGGGCGCGACATGACGGAAGTGGTTTTCGTTAAGCGTGTGAATTTTCGTGCAGCCCATCTTTCTTGCGGTTTGGGCATGAATGGCATCGTAGAATGAGCCTCCAGTAATTCCACGCGAAGGGGCATGGCGAATCAATTCAAGAACCTCCACCTCCTCAAGAGTGCCGATACGGAGCTTCGATCCGCAGTCCAGTACCATTTCCGCCGTGTCATACGGATTGATTTTTATCCGTTTGTCGCCAGACAAAGTTGCATAGGCCTCTGCAAGGGCATGGGCAGAAGTACAGGCACCCTCGGCAACCAGCGCGTCGGCTTCGGCGAATTTCCTGCTTTTCATAAGGCAGGCTTCCACAATCACGGAGGCATCGAGAAAAGAGCTCATTGCCCCAACCGTTGTCGTCTCATTCTGGAAACGGCCTCGCCGCTGTCCCATTCCTCCGGCACCGGTCCGGAAAAGACCAGTCGCCCACCTTTCCTTTTCGAAGGACTTGAGGGAGTCTGTGCCATAGAAATTTGTGTTTTGCCGCCAAAAACTTCCAGAATCACCTGAGATCGCCCGAAGACCCCCATTGCCTCTCGAACCGACTTGGGCAAGACCAGCCGACCAACATCGTCAACGGTAACTATCGTTTTCATGGTAACAACATACCAATTCCCATAAAAATGCCAAGAATATTCCCCGGGATTTAAACGGATTCGCCATCAAATTTCTTCTTGAGACTGTTTACTTGAATGTCTCCCGCCCTTGCCTCAGGAAATGGCAGCCTTGGCGACTTGGTCGATGATGACATCGATCATTCCGGGTTCGGTGCCGATGGCGCTGGCGTAGTAGAGGGTTTTGCCGCGGAGGTGGTGGGGGTTTTTCAGAAACACATCGGCTTGGCTGGCGGCAGGTCCGATGTCTTCGCGGATGCCAAGGAGGACGGGAATGTCTTGATAGCTGTGGAGGCCGTCTGCAATGAAAAACGGAACGGTGATGACATTGGGCTGGGTTGTGATTGTGTCCCACTCGGCGATGAGGGGAGGTTCTTCCATATAGGTCGCTTCCACTTGGGCGTAGAGACCGAGGCCGCGGATTTTGGCGACCTGTTCCTTTGCGGCCTTCGCGGAATTGTCATTGAGTCCGGTGCCATGACCGACGATGAGGAGCGAGGTTTCCGAGGTGGGAACGCCCGGAGCCACTTGGGCAGCGCGGCGGAGCAGGGCTCCGGTCATTTCGGAATGACTGCCCACCGGTTCGCAATAATGCACAGTGCGATCGCTCATTTTGGTGATGTTGCCGTCCAAGCCGAGTTCCCGGGGAATCACAGACTGGGTGAAATAGCCTTCGCTGATAAAATTGGGCACGACGTAAACGATCGGGCTTTCGACGGTGCGAAGCACATCGCGCAGGGACGGCTGTTCCTTCCAGAAGCAGCAGGCGACCTCGTCAAAGAGTCCCCGTTTTCGAATTTCCCGGGCATGTTCAAGGGTTGGTGTGCTGGAGTCCGGGTTCACGGTGGAGCCATGACCCACCAAAATGAGGGCACTACGGGAAAATCGGGGATTCATATTTTTGCAGTTTCCAAAAAGTCATTGCAGACGGTTGCGGCATCAAAGTGTTTGATGGCATACGCGCGGGCGGCCTCGCAATGATGCGCATAATTTTCCGAAACCCTGCGAATGGCGTCAGCTGCCTCATCATGTTCGCTGAAGGCAAGGACGCCGTCTCCCTGAGGCAGGGATTCGCTCCAGCCGGTGTCTTGAACCACAACCGGGCGCCCGGCGGCAAGATAGCAGGCGCTGCGGCAACTGAACCATCCACTTCGGGATTTGACGTAACCGTTCTTGGCCACGCTCCATTCGGCTTTGGAACCCTTGAGAAAAGTGTGGTAACTCGTGAAATCCGGCAGCACCTCATCCGGCTCCACAATTTTCCAACCTTTCGCTGAGAGCAGGTCGGTGGGTCGGCTCTTGCCGACGCCCTGACCCATCGCCAGGACAAATGGCTCGCGGGTTTTTTCCGGCAGGTCCACGAACTTCAAAAATTCCGAGTCCTTTTGGCCGTAGGTCTCGCCTTCAAATTCTTTGGGTTTGTAGCTCGACCAGTTCATGACCGTGGTCCATGCGCCGGAACCTGATTCTTCGGGGCCGGACCAGCGTTCGATCTCCACGGGTTGAACGGTGGGATGCCATGTGAGGCCGCCGGTCGGGACTTTGCATCCCGGTTTTCCGATGTTGAGTCCAAAGGAAAAATGCGATTCATGCGCGCGAATGCGTTCCTCGGTTTCCGAATGACCCACGAGGGCAATTTGCGTAAACATGGGGTCTCCGTCCATGAAGAGCTTTTTCCGAATTGCCGCAGTTTCAGGCCGCAACCAACAGGCGCCCGAGACATTGACGAGGACATCCGTTTCTTTGAGAACCTGTTCGGCCATGCGCGGGTCTCGGATTCCGTGATAGGTTTCGTCGGCACCATTTCGGTAAATCCAGCGGTCTCCCATTTCGAATGCCTCCATCACACGGGCAAGGTACGAAACATTGTGCG
>JBGSVX010000361.1:0-4112 GCA_041752795.1 Terrimicrobiaceae bacterium | reverse complement strand
AAGGCTTGAGTTTGCGAATGGCTGAGGCTTTGGTGTGGTACGGGAGAATTTCGGAGAAAACCCGGCATTCGCGGACACGGCGGGCAATGACCTGAGTGTATTGAGAACCGAAATCGAGAATAAGAATCTTATCCTCCGCCTTGGAAGGTGCTGGCATAAATCAAATGGAGGGGAGGTTATCGGTACTCTGACCCGAACGCGTCCGTGGTGGGGTCATTCGGCACAATTTTTCCTCGTCCCTGAAGTCCATCCTGAAATTGGGTTCCCACACCGCTGACATCCTGTTCTGCAACAGCGCAGGCTCCCAGAACGAAGCAGACCCCCATTAAAACGCAAAAGAAAGTGACCGTTTTCACCCGCGAGATAATAGTCTATCTTCCAAAGATGGCAACCTTCATTCCCACGAAAGAATTGTTGAGCCTGTATGGGGCCGGCTGGTTTCCGATGGCGTGTGAAGATGGAGAACTGCGGCTTTTTTCCCCAGACCCGCGGGGGGTCCTGCCACTTGAGGGCTTCCGAATTCCCCATGGTGCAAAGGGAGATCTGGAAAAAGCCGGATGGGAAATCCGGTGTGACACTGCCTTTCGGGAAGTCCTTGCTGCATGTGCCGACAGGAAAGAAACGTGGATTGATGAGCGCATTGTCTCAAGCTATGTGGCACTGCATGAGGCCGGGCAGGCTCATTCCGTCGAGGTCTGGAAGGATGGTCATCTCGCGGGTGGTCTGTATGGGGTGCGACTCGGGGCCGCATTTTTTGGGGAATCCATGTTTCACCGGGTCAGCGGCGCTTCAAAAGTCGCTCTTACCGTGCTCGTAAATATTTTGAAAGCCGGGGGATTCCAACTTTTGGACATCCAATGGGTCACGCCTCACCTGCGCTTGTTCGGAGCCACGGAAATATCGAAAACCGAATACCTCGGACAGTTGCGCCAGGCCATTAAAAAGCAAGCCCACTGGACCAATCCACCAGGGAAAATGGGTTAATCGGATTTGCCCTTGAGCTCCTCGGTTCGCAGAAGAACCCGCTGACGCATCACCTTGCCTGCTTTGAATTTCACGGTGGCCCGCGCCGGGATCACCACGTCTTTTTCCGGTTTGTGGGGGTTACGGCCGACCCGTGACTTTGTGAGGCGAACCTCAAAAACCCCGAAGTTGCGAAGCTCCACATCCCGCCCCACAGCAAGGGCTTCGGTGATTTGATCCAAGGTGAGTTGCAAAATCTCAAAAACACGGGCTTGAACAACGCCTGTTTCCTTGCTGATTTTTGTGACAATGTCTTTTTTTGTTAGATTTGGCATCGGAGATGGGTTCGTTCTGGGTCCCTTTGCAAAGATAAAGCAAAAATCGAGCCATTCGGCAATCCTCAAGCTCCAAATGTTTTTTCTCGGGAAATCTTTGCAAAACCTCCTTCCGGCCCCATGTTCCGCGCATGATTATTCACCGATTTGAGGTTGATGCAAAACTTCGATACTCGGTTCTTTGCGATGGGTGGCTGCTTTTGAATATTGCTGCAGTTGTCTGTGGGGGTCAGAGGGTCCTGCATGAAGTTCTGACGAACAACTCGGGTCGGGATTTTCAGGAAAAATCTTCCGTGGGAGACCCGACTCGGTTTCACGGTGTCTCAGTTTCGACTGGAACCTTTGAAATCCAATACAAGGCCGAGGTTGAGCGTGTGGAGATGGAGTTTTTGGATGAGTGGGAGCCAAGGGAGGCTTCTCTCATTGAGTTGCCCCCGGACGTTGCCCGGTTTCTGTACCCCAGCCGTTATTGTGAGTCCGACAAACTCCAGCATTTTGCTGAGAAAGAATTTGGAACGTTGATGCCTGGCCACAGTCGTGTGGCGGGAATCTGTAATTGGATTCATGACCGGATTGAATACCGGCCAGGAGCCACCGATGCGCACAGCAGCGCTGTGGATTGTCTCATTTCGCGGGGGGGCGTGTGCCGGGATTTTTCGCACCTGGGGATTGCCTTTTGCCGGGCGCTCGGTATCCCCGCCCGTTATGGGAGCGCCTACGCCTATGGACTGGCGTGCCCGGATTACCATGCTTTTTTTGAAGTTTGGCTCGGCAATCGCTGGTGGTACTACGATGCCACCCGGCTGGCTCCACAGCCAGGATTCATACGGGTCGGAACGGGGCATGATGCCGCAGACACCTCGGTTGCCACGATGTCCATGGGCGTTCAATTTGAGTCCATGGAAATCCGAGTCAGTAATTTGTCAGAGCACGAACCTGCTTACACAACATCTCCTGTTGGGTTTCGGGATGATGGCAATGATCGACACTCTGAAAGAGGGGATGAACCGAAAATTCCGTGAAAGATCCCCACAAAAAATTGCGAGCCAGTGGTGGCTACCGGAAGACCGCAAGCTTCCAGACGACCACGATTATTTACGTTGCCACTGTCTGGTTTTGCGAAAAATTTATTGATGCCCGATCCCGCACCGTGGACCAGATGGTGCAGGCCGCGCGTTCCGGTCGGCAGAATATCGCTGAGGGCAGCCGGGCGTCGGCGACATCCTCCCAGACCGAACTGCGCCTGGTGAATGTGGCACGTGCCAGCCTTGAAGAGCTCCTTCTTGACTACGAAGACTACCTGCGTCACCGGCGTCTGCGCCAATGGGAGGCCGAGGGGCCGGAAGCCTCTGCTGTGCGTGCCGTGCCGCGCACATTCAGGAAAGATCCGACAGATCGGTCGGATCTGACCGATCTGTCGGATTCCGAGCGCTGGGCGCTCTACTGCACCTGGCTCGATTCCGAAGACCCCGCAATCCGCGCCAACGCCACGATCTGCCTGATCCACCAGGCAAACTTCCTCCTCGACCGTCAGATTGCGGCTCTGGAGAACGCCTTTGTTGAGGAGGGAGGCTACTCAGAGCAACTCGCCACAGAGCGGCTGAAACGCAGGAGACAAGAGCCATCTGATTCGCCGGATCCGTCTGCACCCAAGCTACCGCCTTGCCCGCAATGCGGCGCGCTTATGGCACTTCGCACCGCCAAATCCGGAAAAACCCCAGGCTCCCAGTTTTGGGGTTGCACGAGCTACCCCGAATGCAAAGGCACAGCCAAGATCTGACCGGTCTGGGTTTATCTCAACAGCGACCGCGCGGCTGTCATGGCGTCCTGATAGACGTCGCGAACCGATTGACCCGAGGACTCTGCGAGTTGGCGGCAGGATTCGAATTCCGGAGTGGCCTGAACGAGAGCTCCATCGAGTTGTCCAAGTTTGATTTCGACTCGGCCGGTCGGGAGTTCAAGCGTCGTGGTTTCGCGTTGCAAAACCAACCGGTCGGTTTGCCTGATTCTGAGTCCGAAGGCTGTGGTCTCACGAAAAAGGATCTGAGCCAGGCGGTCGGCGTCGCCCATTTTGGTCAGCACGGTCAGAAGGTGACCGGGTCGGTTCTTTTTCATTTGAACCGGGGTCACAAAAACATCGAGGGCACCGCTTCGTAAAAGTTTCTCGGAGGCGGCTGCGAGTAACTCGGGCGAGAGGTCATCCAAATTGGTTTCCAGAATTTCGATGCGGTCAGAGGACTGGCGTTCATCAGATTCCCCAAGGATGGCGCGCAGCACATTTGGACGTGGTGGGGTATCCCGTGTTCCGATCCCATACCCGGATGAGAGCGGACGCATTGCTGGCATCGGTCCGAAGGACGAAGAGTATTCCGCAAGGATTGCTGCGCCGGTCGGGGTGATAAATTCCGTGCATTCGGAGGTTTGCGTGAGAGAAATTCCCTCTAAAATTGCGAGGGTTGCCGGAGCCGGGAGGGGAAATTGCCCGTGAGCGCAACGGATCCAACCACTGCCTTCCACAAGCGGGGAGGAACAAATTTTCTCCACGCCAAGGCTCTCGATGCCGGCACACGCTGCCACAATATCTGCAATGGAATCCACCGCCCCCACTTCATGAAAGCCGACATCTTCAACCGGGACGCCATGAATGCGGGCTTCGGCCACGGCAATGCGATGGAAAATGGCAAGTGAGCGGGCCTTGACCGGGGCCGCGAGGTGGCTGGCTTCCAGCAGGGTGCGGATTTGGGAATAGGTGCGACCGTGGGAATGGAGGGAGGGGGTGAGTGCGGGAGAGGGGGAGGGGGGGTGACTGTGTTC
>JBGSVX010000360.1:0-2583 GCA_041752795.1 Terrimicrobiaceae bacterium | reverse complement strand
CTCGATGCTGGAAGTAAACCCCCTTGTTGTCACGGTCGGCGGCGACGTTCTCGCCCTGGATGCCAAATTCAATTTTGATGATAACGCACTCTTCCGTCAGCCGGGCATCGTCGAAATGCGCGACATCGAAGAAGAAGACCCACGCGAAGTGGAAGCTTCGAAATTCAATCTGAACTACATCGGGCTTGATGGAAACATCGGCTGCATGGTGAATGGCGCAGGGCTTGCCATGGCCACCATGGACATCATCAAACTCTGCGGCGGAGACCCCGCCAATTTCCTTGATGTCGGCGGCGGTGCCACGGAACAACAGGTCACCGAGGCATTCAAAATCCTGATGGCTGACCCCAAAGTCGAAGCGATCCTCGTCAATATCTTTGGTGGAATCATGAAGTGTGATGTCATCGCCCAAGGAATCATCAATGCCATTCGCTTCTTGGAATCCAAAGAACAACGACTCGTGCCATTGGTCGTTCGTTTGGAAGGCACCAATGTCGAACAAGGGCGCAAACTGATCGAAGAATCCGGTCTCAGCGTTCAGGCCGCCACCGGCCTCACGGAAGCTGCAGAAATGGTCGTCGCAGCTGTCAAAAAATAATTCAACCCAACTTATCTCCATGTCCGTTCTCGTTAACAAAAATACGCGCCTGCTCGTTCAGGGCATCACTGGCAAAGCTGGCGGTTTTCACGCCCGTTCCTGCATGGAATATGGCACCAACCTGGTTGCCGGGGTCACTCCCGCACGCGGTGGCGAAACGTTTGAAGGCAAAGTCCCCGTGTTTGACACCGTGCATGAGGCCCGGGAGCAGACCGGCTGCAATGCAACCATGATTTTTGTGCCTGCCGAATTTGCGGCTGATTCCATTCTGGAAGCTGTGGACGCCGGCGTGGAACTCGTCGTTTGCATCACCGAAGGCATCCCGGTGATTGATATGATGCGTGTCAAAGAAAGCATGATTGGGAGCAAGAGCCGGCTGATTGGTCCCAACTGCCCGGGAATTATCACTCCCGGAGAATGCAAGATTGGCATCATGCCCGGATACATTCACAAGCCCGGCTCGATTGGCGTGATTTCCCGTTCCGGCACGCTGACCTATGAAGCTGTGTGGCAACTCAGTTCGCGCGGCTACGGTCAAAGCACATGCATTGGCATCGGAGGAGATCCCATCAATGGCACCAGCCACTTGGAGGCCCTCGAACTTTTCAACGAGGACCCAGACACCGAGGCCATCATCCTGATTGGTGAAATCGGCGGAACGGCCGAAGAAGAAGCCGCCGCATGGGCCAAGGAGCACTGCACAAAACCAATTGCTGCCTTCATCGCCGGTGCCACCGCACCTCCCGGCCGCCGCATGGGCCACGCCGGCGCAATCGTCAGCGGAGGCAAGGGAACCGCCGCTGGAAAAATCGCTGCACTCCAAGCCGCAGGAATCGCCGTTTCCGAGTCCCCGGCCAACATGGCAGAAACTCTGATCAGCGTTCTGAAAAAGTAGAACCCTACGGTTTTGACCGTACGATCTTGGAGGTGTCGTAGCCTTGGGCTGCGGCGAGCTTTAAGATGCGCTGATACGTGGCCTCATCAAGGGTGGGGGTTCTGGAAAGAATCCACAGGTATTTGCGCGAGGGATGACCGACCAACGCCCATTGGTACGGCGGTTTATCCAAGCCAATGATCCAATAATCGCCAGCAAATGGGCCAAAAAACCGCACTTTGAGTTTTGTGTTGTTACTGCCGGGCACGGGAGTCGCTGATCCAACAATGGACTCCATCTTGCCATCAGCTTTGCGACAGGAATTGGTCACTTGGATGGTCCCATCGGGAAGGGCTTTGTAATTGGCCGTGGTCCCGGAGACACAGTTTCGCTGGAACCAGTTGGGAATTCGTGCAACTTCATGCCATGTCCCAGCATATTTTTCGAGATTCACGGAATCCACTGTCTGCATGCGAGGAGCCGTCGCGCACCCACACAACATTGCAAGAAGGATTGCAGCCGGCCAAATCTTTGGTGTCATACAGGTCATGATACGAGTAGCTGCCATAATAGCGACCTTTCTTCTCTGCGCGTGTGGCCCCGGCAGGCCCCGTGCGGATCTTGTGTTTATCAATGGCGCGGAGCCTGAGACCCTCGACCCGGCAATTATCACGGGTCAACCCGAGGGCCGCATTGTGAATGCTCTCTTTGAGGGACTCTGTGCCTTTGACAAATCGGGACGCGCCGTACCAGGGGTTGCCGAGCGCTGGGACATCTCACCCGATGGCAGGACGTACACGTTCCACCTCCGGGGAAATGCGAAGTGGAGTGATGGATCCCCGGTTACTTCAAAGGACTTTGTTTCTTCATGGAAACGCACGCTCACTCCCGCAACCGGAAGCGCTTACAATTACCTCCTGCATCCGATCAAAAATGCAAAGGCGTTTTCCGAGGGCGAACTCAGCGATTTTTCCGAGGTTGGGGTTCAGGCACCGGATGACCGCACCCTCATCGTTGAACTCGAAAGCCCGACGCCGTATTTTTTGGATTTGTGTTCGTTCCCGACCTTGCATCCCGTGCCGGTGGAAATGATTTCGAAGGTGGGGGACGA
>JBGSVX010000359.1:0-2381 GCA_041752795.1 Terrimicrobiaceae bacterium | reverse complement strand
GGAGAGCAGCAGGTCTTTGGCGATGGGCATGCGATCCGGGGTCCATTTCCCAAGAAAATAGATTTGGGAAAATGGGTTTGCTGGGCGCAGGCGGGAGGTGAGTGATTCCTGAAGTTCCGAAAGCTGAAGGTATTCCTGGATCGGAAGGTTCGGAAGACTCTGCCAGATTCTTGGTTCAAAATCGTCACAGACATCAATTTGCGTGGCACCTTGGGAGTGCAATTCGTGAACAATGGCGGCACCAAAAAAATCCAAACTTCCCACAACCAACACCCTGCGCAGGCGGGTGGAGGATTCCTTGGAAGCATTCGGGCGGGTGGAAGTCCCCTCCCCTGACTCGGAGATCGGATAATGTTTTGCCGGCGCAAACGGAGCGGTGCCCTTTGTTGGAATTTCAGTGCGTTGAATTGGACGCAAAGCTTCGGGATTTTTTGGCTTAGGCTCCTCATCCTCTGGTTGAGGGGCTGGAACCTCAGTTTCTGAATCCATGCTCCATTCCTTGCGCACCCGGTTTTGGACACTGCGAAAGGCCTGGAATGTGTCCTGAAGCAGCCATTTTGTTGCCTCGAGCGCCTTGTTAATCGCACCAGCCTCAGGCTCCTCAATGGGAGCAATGCGGGGTTCCAACTTTTCTGGACTCTTGCCGGATTCTTGCTTTGGCGAATCTTTCTCCATGGCAATCTTTTGGAAATAAACTCACTCAGGAAGAGCGGGCGGCTTGGGGCCATGCGATCCACCGGGCAGGCTCTTTTTGTCAGGGAGCAGGCGCTTGAAAAGTTTTTTGGTTTCGGTGATCGGGATATCCTCGATGAAATAGGCGATGGCCGCGCGGCCGATGGCATAGGTTCCGGCACCGGCCACAAAACCACTGACCGCATTGCCCCAGAAAGGAACAACCTTCACGATGGCGCGGGCTCCTTCGCGAAACAGAAATCCGGCGCCAATATTCACACCGAGAGCTCCAACAAACTCCCCGATCAACCTGGGACCGGCCTTCCGGCCCGTTGTCTGAATGATCAACCCAACCATCAGGGTTTGAAGTGCTGTAAGAACTGGCATGTCGGCCAGCGGGATCGGCTGAAGGGCAACCACCCCGCAAACCGCAGTGAAGGACTTCAGCAAGGAACCCGCAATGTGAGCCTGCGCACGCCGGGCTCCGGTGAGCCTCGCAAATTCCAGTTTGGCCGGATTCGGCAAAGCCGAGCAAAGCGCTTCGCTGAATACTTCCATGTCTCCAAAAGAAAATACCAAGGTTTTGCGGGTGGCAAATTCCCGGTCCGCAGAGATGAATGCCTGCAATCTGGGTTTTTCAGAATAGGGCCCCAGCCCGAAAAGTGGAATGTCCCGCTCGCAGAGGGCCGCACGGGCAGAGGTCTGATCTGGGCCTGAGACGGGCCCGGTTTCCGGTGTGGGCGTGGTCAGAAGAAGAAGCGCATCGGGAGAAAACCGTGAGAGGGCCGTCTCAATGTGAATCTGTGGCACATCACTCCGGGCATCCAAAATTTGGAGGTGCCCACGCTCTGGTATCTCATACGTCCTCCAGCCATTGTCACTCTCGCCTGCATGCACAGGGGTGCCATTTGTGAAGGAGAGAAGCAACTCGGGAACGCTGACCCCTTCCGGGCCCAGCAACATGATTCGAGCCGGGCGTGATTCCAAAAATAATTCGCGAATGGGAACCAATTCCCGAAGCACCGGCTTCTGAATCCCTCCGGGCAACTTTTCGATCAGGCCGGTCAGCCGATCATATAAACCAAGCAAGTGGTCACGTTTCAAAATTACCAAGGGAGTTAAAAATCATGTCCGCATGATCGCCGGGTGCCACTTTGCGGAACACGGATTTGATGTGGCCATTGGGGCGAATCACAAAAGTGCTTCGCTCGACGCCCATATATTTTTTGCCGTACATGCTTTTTTCCACCCAGACGCCATAGGCTTGTAGCATGGTGCGGTCCGGGTCGCTGAGCAGGGCAAAGGGCAGGTCGAACTTCGCAATGAATTTGCGGTGGCTTTCGACAGTGTCTGCATTGACTCCCAGGATGGAGGCACCGCCTTCGAGGGCTTCCTTGTAGCGGTCCCTCAGTGCACAGGCCTGCTTGGTGCAGCCCGGTGTGTCATCCTTGGGGTAGAAATACAAAATGAGTGTCTGACCCGCAAAGTCCGAGAGGCGGATCTCTTTGCCAAACCCGTAAGGGCCACCCACGGCCATGCCGGAGAAGTCGGGTGCAATGACACCGGGAGCTAGTGTAGTGTTTGCTAAATAGCTACTCATAACCCGAGGTTTGGTGGTTCATGGCGGCACGGGCGCGTTGGATCTTGGCGAGGATTTCCTTTCCCTCGGCCTTCCAGACGTAGCGTTTCGGGTTTTCATCCCGGTCGGA
>JBGSVX010000358.1:0-4353 GCA_041752795.1 Terrimicrobiaceae bacterium | reverse complement strand
ACAGTCATCGTGGATACAGGAACGGAGACCGCACAGCAATGACCGCCGAAGCTGAACCCAAAATTGATCCTGAACATCCGGACCGCAAGCCTGCAGAGGGCCTGCCCCTCCTGCGCACGGACAAACTCGTCAAAGTGTATGGTGGTCGCGCCGTCGTGAACGGGGTCGATATCAATGTCAAACGCGGGGAAATTGTCGGCCTGCTTGGCCCGAATGGTGCCGGAAAAACGACGACGTTTTACATGATTGTTGGTTTGGTACGCCCGAATGGCGGCAAAGTTTTCTTCGGGGAAAAAGATGTGACCGACATGCCCATGTATCGTCGGGCCCGCACCGGGATGGGCTACCTTCCCCAGGAAGAATCTATTTTCCGCAAACTCACGGTCGAGCAAAACATCATGGCCATCCTTGAGACGCAGAAAATGACCCGCGCCGAGCGCAAGTCCCGCTGCGAAGAACTGCTCACCCAGTTCGGCATCGAGCACCTTTCCAAAAATTTTGCGCTGACCCTATCCGGTGGTGAAAAACGCCGTTTGACGATTGCGCGTTCCTTGGTGACCAATCCGTCCCTGCTCATGTTGGACGAGCCGTTCAGCGGGGTGGACCCCATTGCCGTCTTTGACGTCCAGCAGATCATCCAGGACCTTCGCAAGCAGGGGCTGGCGATCCTGATCACGGACCACAATGTGCGCGAAACCCTCAACATCGTGGACCGCGCCTACCTGATCTACGAAGGCCGAGTGGAAAGTCAGGGTCCAAAAACCTTCCTCCTCAGCGATCCAATCAGCCGGAAACTCTACCTGGGCGAAAACTTCCAGATGTAAAAGCGGTCCCCACCGTCCTTTTCCCTCTCCACATGTCCAGCCGCAGTTCGTCCACCCCCCACCAGGTTCCGCATATCACGGTTGGCCATTTCTATGCCAATCACGCGGAGAATCTTGGGATGCGACTGGAAGGTGCTTCACGCGGCCTGAACAAAAAAATTCGCGAGCCCACGATCAACCGACCGGGTCTCGCGCTCACCGGATTTTTTACTTACTTCGCCGCCAAACGCATCCAGGTTTTGGGAGCTGCGGAATTGAGTTATCTCAAAAGCCTGCCGGCAGCCGCACTGCGGGAAAAACTCAAGCAGCTTTTCACCAAAAATATTCCGTGTCTGGTTGTGGCACGGAATGCGCCGGTGCCTGCCGCGCTTCTGAATGCGGCCTCGGAATTTGAAACCCCGGTTTTTCGCACGCAGATGATCACCATGAAGTTCATCAATGCGGCGACCATTGCCCTCGAATTTGATTTTGCCCCCTCCTCCACCGAGTATGGCAGCATGGTCGATATTATGGGCATCGGAACTCTCATCCGCGGTGCAAGCGGAATCGGAAAATCCGAGTGCGTGCTTTCTCTCATCGAACGCGGCTACAGCCTCATCAGTGACGATATCACCAAGGTTCGTTCGGTCGAAGGACGCGATCTGATCGGCACGTCCTCAAACCTCACACGCTTCCACATGGAGGTTCGCGGGATCGGAATTATCAACATTGCCTCCATTTTTGGCGTGGGCAGCGTGCGCACCGAAAAGAAACTCGACATGGTGGTCACCCTCAAGGACTGGGAAGAAATGGAGGACGTGGATCGTATCGGTCTTGACAATGACACCTACGAAGTGCTGGGTATCAAGGTGCCTCACGTGACAATACCCGTGCGGACCGGCCGCGACCTCGGGCGCCTCGTGGAAGTGGCCGCACTAGACCAGAAACTCAAAAGCATGGGAGAAAATTCGGCGCAGGAATTTAATCAGCGGCTTTTACAAATGCTCAGCGAACGACGTGTAAGGTAATGGGACTTCTCTCAAGAAAAAAACCAGGGGATGACCTTCTCAAATGCGAGAAGGAAATCGTGATTCAAAACCGCAATGGCCTCCATGCGCGGCCAGCGGCTATGTTTGTCAAAATTTCCAGCCGCTACCGGGCGGAAGTCTGGGTTGAAAAAGATGGCGAACGGGTCAATGGCAAAAGCATCATGGGGCTCATGATGCTTGCCGCAGGCAAAGGCTCCAAACTCCAGGTCCTCGCTGAAGGCGTGGACGCGGACAAAGTCGTGGCGGAGTTGGCAAACCTCGTCGAGACATCCTTCGGCGAGGAATAACGGCATCCGCCCCCGGCATGGCCACACCCGCCGAGGCCGCACGTTCCCTTTACAACGAGGAGGGCTTTGTCTTTTTGGATTCCGCACAAGGGGGAGGCATTTCGATTCTGGGAACGGCTCCGGATCGCATCATCGCTGGCTCTGCTCAGGAATGGCCACGCTTGGAAGAGGAAATCGCTGCCAGAACCCGTCCCCCGTCCCCTCATGGCATTCCCGAGTCCGGCGCCGTCGGATGGGTCGGTTTCGATGGGCGGTTCTGCTTCGGCTTATACGAAAAACTCTTTGCCTTTGATCATTCCACTGACCGGTGGATCGGCGACCCACCGCCAATGGGTCAGAGAACATTTCGCGAGACGACCGCTTGCCTCCCCGAGTTTCGTCCCGCAATCGGGCGGGAGGAATACATGGCCATGGTGGACCGCGCGAAGGAATACATCGCAGCAGGCGACATCTACCAAGTCTGCCTCTCCTATCCGTTTCGGGGTCATTTTGAAGGAAAGCCCTCGGATTTTTATGAAGCCCTCCGTGAGGTTTCTCCAGCCCCCTACTGCGCTTTTTTAAATCTTAATGGCACGCAGATCGCATCCGCCTCGCCGGAGTGTTTTCTCAACATGAGCGGCCGCACGATTTTCACCCGACCGATCAAAGGCACCCGACGCCGGGAGGCGGATGCCGGACTTGATGCCATGGCCGCCCGCGACCTGATGGCCTCCCCAAAAGAAATGGCCGAACTCATCATGATCACGGATCTTGAGCGCAATGATCTCGGCCGGATTTGCGAATTTGGAAGTGTTCATGTCACAGAGCTTCTCAAACACGAAGAATACCGTCAGGTCCACCACCTTGTCTCGACGGTGCAAGGCACCTTGCGACCAGACATCTCGCACCCATCCGCACTGCTTGCGTGTTCGCCGGGGGGCTCGATTTCGGGTGCGCCAAAAATTCGTGCACTGGAAATTATCGATGAGCTGGAATCATGGAACCGCGGGATTTATACGGGGGCCATCGGGTGTTTTGGATTTGATGGAGGGAGCCGGTTTTCCATCGCCATTCGCACAGCGGTTTTTCAGGGACAAACCGTGGAATTTGGCGTGGGAGCGGGCATCGTCGCAGATTCCTTACCGGCACAGGAATGGCAGGAAACCCTGGATAAAGCTGCCGGACTTTTAGCTGCTGCCGGGATTTGAGATTGATTCGGGATTGATTTGGAGGCCGTCCTCGTCCAGAGTATCAGCCTTGTGAAAACTCTCCGTTTGCTTCTGGCATGCTCCTTCGCCTCAACCTCTCTGCTTCCTGCCCAGCAGGTCAAAGCGGATTTTCGTGATCAAGTCGAGCAGGTCATTGAAGACTTCAATGCCAAAAAATATGACAGTGCGATTGCCCGGATTGATGGCATCAAAGCCGAAGGCGAGGACGAGGCCTTTCTTCTTAACCTTCGTGGAGCTGCCTACACCAAAAAGAAAGACTATGCCGAAGCGAAGCGCTGCTTTGAGAAAACTCTGCAGTTGGTCCCCGGCATGTTTGCCGCTCAGTTCAACCTTGGTGAGATCGAATTTCTTCAAGGAAATTATCAAAAGGCACTCGATACGTTCAAAGTCATGCTGGACAACGACCCACGCAATGAACTCCTTCAGTTCAAAGTGTTCCTGTGTTACTTGCAAATGGGAGATGTTGACGCCGCCAAAAAGGCTCTGAACAAGGTCAAGTTTCCCGGTGACACGCCGGCCTATTACTACGCCCAGGCCGCATGGGAATACAAACAGGGCGACAAAGGCAAAGTCTCCGACTATCTCTCGGGGGCCCGCTACATTTTTGCGGGAAAAACGGAACTCTTTGACGAGACATTTGCCGATCTCGAATTTCCCAGAAAATGAGCCTTCCGCGTCGGAATCATCGCCGGGTGCCGATTCAGCCCGAGGGTCTGCTGCACGAAAAAGCAAGGGTGCTCGTGACCGGTGCCGCCGGTTTTATCGGCAGTGCACTTATTCATGCATTGAATCAGCGCGGAATCACCCAGATTGTCGCATCGGATTTTTTGGGTGATGACGAAAAATGGAGGAACCTTGCTCCTTTGGATTTTGAGGACTATGTGCCCGCCGATCAATTGCTGGAGGACTTGGAAAAAGATGCGGACACTCACGGAAAATTTGCTGCCTGCTTCCACCTCGGAGCCTGTTCCTCGACCACCGTGCGCGACGCGGGGTGGGTCATGGA
>JBGSVX010000357.1:0-2165 GCA_041752795.1 Terrimicrobiaceae bacterium | reverse complement strand
TTTCAAGGTCTGGCTGATCCGAAAACAAGAGACCTAGGTCATCAAGAATGTCCTGGGCTCCCGTCACAAGTTTTGCCCCCTGTTGGATCAGGCGGTTGGTTCCATGGGACTGCGTGGAGTCAATCCTCCCGGGCACAGCATAAATCGAGCGGCCCTGTTCTCCCGCTTGGTTGGCCGTGATGAGTGCCCCACTGCGGCCCGCAGCTTCAACAACCAACAACCCGAAGGAAAGCCCGCTCACAATGCGATTGCGCATGGGAAACGTCTGACGGTCCGCTCCGGTTTGCATGGGGAATTCGCTGATGACTGCGCCACTCTCCGCGATGGTTTCAGCAAGCGGTAGGTTTTCGGGCGGGTAAATTTTTGAAAGGCCGCTGCCAATCACTGCAATCGTCCGGCCCTTGGCTGCCAGGGCGGCCTGATGAGCTGCGGTGTCCACACCACGTGCCAAACCACTGGCAATGGTCAGGCCTGCGTAGGCGAGCTGATACGAAAGTTTTTTTGTGCAGGCCGCGCCATAGACGGAGGGTTTCCTTGTGCCGACGACTCCGATAGTCGTTTTGTCGCGTGGGGAAAATGACCCCAGCACATATAGCACCGTGGGGGGATCATGAATCTCTTTGAGCAAGGCAGGATATTCGGGATCGTGAAGGGTCAGGATCCTCGCACCAAGGCGGGAGGCCTCGGCGAATTCTCCGGCCACATCCGCCACACGTTCCCAATCCAGAATGCCTCCAGCAACTTCCTCCCCGACCCCATCCACGGACATCAAATCCTGGCGTTTGGCGCCGAGCACGGCCTGCGGATTTCCAAAACGCTCCAGCAAAGCCCGCACCTTCACGGGACCCAGCCTCGGCACCATGTTCAGAGCCACAAATGCCTCGGTCTCGGTCATCGCAAAATCCTGTTCTCCAAACCCTGTTCTCAGCTAAGAGGCCAGCCTCTCTACTCAGGCATTCAACCAATCGGTATGGAAAAATTCCCCGGCCGGTTTGTCGGTCCGCTCATACGTGTGCGCACCAAAAAAGTCGCGCTGCGCCTGCAGCAGATTCGCCGGCAGCCGTCCAGACCGGTAGCTGTCAAAATAGGCCAGTGAGGCACTGAATGCAGGAACCGGCACCCCGGCTTGAATGGCCGTCGTGACCGCCAAACGCCAGCGGTCCTGGGCTTTGGCGAGAATATCGCGGAAGAACGGTGCCAACATCAGATTTTTCAGACCGGGATCCTGTTCGTAGGCCGCTTTGATGCGGTCAAGGAACTGAGCACGAATGATGCAACCCCCACGCCAGATCGTTGCGATATCCCCAAAATTGAGTTTCCAGCCGTAGAGTTCTCCGGCCGCTCCCAATTGTGCGAATCCCTGCGCATAACTCACAATCTTGCTCGCATAGAGCGCATCCCGCACGGCCAGAATCAGCGCTTTTTTGTCCCCGGTGAATTTGTATTCCGGACCATGAAAAACCATGGAGGCCGCCGTGCGCTGATCCTTCATCGAAGACAGGATACGCGCTTCGACGGCACTTCCGATGGTGGAAAGCGGGATGCCCATCTCGACGGCATGACCCACCGTCCACTTGCCGGTGCCCTTTTGACCGGCCTTGTCGAGGATGAGATCCACGAGCGGCTTGCCGGTTTCGGGATCTTTGACTGAAAAAATGTGAGTCGTGATTTCGATGAGGTAACTGTTCAACTCCCCTTTGTTCCATTCCAAAAACACCTCGTGCAGGCGACCGGCATCCAGACCCAACACGCCGGAAAGGATCGCATACGCCTCACAGATGAGCTGCATATCACCATATTCAATGCCGTTGTGAACCATCTTTACGTAATGACCCGCCCCGTCCGGTCCCATGTGACGGCAACACGGTTCACCATCCACGATCGCCGCAATTTTCCGAAAAATTGGTCCGGTGGTTGACCACGATTCCTGAGAACCGCCGGGCATCATCGAAGGCCCTTTGAGAGCGCCCTCCTCGCCGCCGGAAACCCCACACCCCACAAAATGAAGTCCCTTTTCCTTGAGCGCCTTCTCCCGGCGCTGGGTGTCAGTCCACAACGAATTGCCACCATCAATAATCACATCCCCCGGTTCCAGAAGCGGCACCAACGACTCAATCACCGCATCCACCGGTGCCCCCGCCTTGACCATGATCATGGCCTTGCGC
>JBGSVX010000356.1:0-2357 GCA_041752795.1 Terrimicrobiaceae bacterium | reverse complement strand
CGGCATCATTCCGGTCCGCTCTTGCGGATAGGCCCCCCGCTTGTCGAGGGGTAGCCCGCGGTAATAGAACAGCAAACACACCGCACCTTTTTCAAGACCATGCTCACTGCTCCACGACGGGCCCGCAGCCATAAAGTCTAGCAGAAAATATGAGCGCCTGGCGACGCAGAGCACTTAAGTTTCTTCCGGAGTATCGCGAGATCATTGAGACCGCAGACACTCCAATGTTTCTGTGGACAGAGCTTTCCAATCCTTTCAGCAGAGCTGCTGAAGAGAAAAACCTCGATCTGCTTCAACGGTTTTTTGATCTTGCTCAGTGGTGCTGGAAAGAATCTCGATATGATGAAGCTGTCACCGCCGCTCTGATTGGTTTTTATGAGAATATTCCGTCCCACAAGGAACACTGGTGGACAATTCCACGATTTGTCACATCGGCTGACTTTCATGGCCTTGATCAAGTTTTTCGTTACTTTCTCAATGATCTGCAATTTACCGAGCTTTCTGAATTTTATCTTCGAGAACGCAAACTCCTCGAAAAAAGCGCCCTGAAATCAAAGAAAAAAGGTCAACAGAGCTGTCCACCAAATTCCCATGCCTTTGGCGCATCCGCTGCGGAGTAACCTTTGTTGCCAAAGGCAAGTGGGATAACGGGGGCACTGAGGAATAAACCAAAAGAAACAGAGCCTGATTCCATCGAGCCGCTCTGAGCTTTTCGTAATATTATTCCGATTGCTCTGAGGCGACGTCAGGCTCCAGGCGGTGCGGGGACGTTCCGCAATCAAAAGCGTTTTCCGCGAACGCATGGAGGCCGTGTTTGCTGGTCAGTCCGAGTCAAATTTGACGCCACTCTTGAGCATCTGTGCAAGAAACCGACCCCGGCACAGAAATGGCAAGAGAGGGTAGTTCCCGGAGGAAGCGCTAAATACTGCTCCCTTGGATTGGCACGATTTGCACGCCCGCTATCAATGCCTCAAGAATCATAAATCAACCCTCCATTGGAGGGACCTGCTTGTCAGAGCCGGGCTTGAAAACGTCACGATAAATGGTTGCCGGGTTAAAACTTCACCAAACACACTGCGGGGTTGGTAAAAAAGTCGGACACCTCGGCGATGTGCCACTACCAATTATGGTAGGAATGGCTCGGCGAGGCATCCCTGCCACTTTGATTTGATAGGTTTCGCGCGAGGTCAGCCGAAGGCTTGAGCGTTCCGTTCTGAAAAATCGTCGTTAAAAAAAAGGCCGCGACTTTCGTCGCGGCCTTTTTTAATGGAATCGGGAGAGGCTCGGCTTATTTGTAGGAAGCCTGGGCTCCTTTGATGTCGCGCTTTTTGATCCATGGCATCATGCCACGGAGACGGGCACCGGTTTTTTCGATGGGGTGTTTTTCCCCTTCTTTGAGAAGCGCATTGTAGCGCTTGTAGCCGGTTTCGTATTCTTTGACCCAATCCTTTGCGAACTTGCCGGTCTGGATATCTTTGAGGGCAGCCTTCATGCGTTTTTTCACGCCTGCGTCAATGATTTTTGGTCCGACGCTCACGTCGCCCCATTTGGCGGTTTCGCTGATTGAGAAGCGCATGCCGGCGATGCCGGATTCGTTCATGAGGTCCACGATGAGTTTGAGTTCGTGCAGACATTCGAAGTAGGCCATCTCGGGGGAGTAGCCGGCTTCGACAAGCACTTCAAAACCTGCCTGAACGAGTGCGGAGGCACCACCGCAGAGAACGGTCTGTTCACCAAAGAGGTCGGTTTCGGTCTCTTCCTTGAAGCTGGTTTCGAGCACACCGCCACGGGTTCCACCGATGCCCTTGGCCCATGCCAAGGCAATCTTTTTGGAGTCCTTGCCGGGGTTTTGGTAAATGGCAATCAGAGAAGGCACGCCTTTGCCTTCGGTGTATTGACGGCGCACGATGTGGCCGGGTCCTTTCGGAGCAACCATGATCACATTCACGTCTTTTGGCGGGACAACCGTCTTGAAATGGATCGCAAAACCGTGCGTGAACACCAGCGTCTTGCCCTTCGTGAGGTTTGGCGCGATGTCTTTTTTGTAGGCAGCAGCCTGTTTGGTGTCAGGCAATCCCACCATGATCACGTCTGCGAGTTTGACCGCTTCCGCCGTGTCATAAACCTTGAACCCATATTCCTCGGCAACTTTTCGGGACTTGCTGCCCGGATACAGGCCGATGATGACCTTGAGTCCGCTTTCTTTGAGGTTCAGCGCGTGAGCGTGACCTTGTGATCCGAAGCCGAGAACGGCCAGGGTTTTTCCTTTGAGGACTTTGAGGTCCGCGTCTTTGTCAGTGTAGATTTTGGATGGCATGGGATGTTTTGAGAGTTGCTATTTGGAACGAGGGAGAGCG
>JBGSVX010000355.1:0-7266 GCA_041752795.1 Terrimicrobiaceae bacterium | reverse complement strand
TGCAGGTAGAGCAATTTGAGCGGAGTTTGTTTTCCGTGCAATCGGGCGACATGATCCAACAGCGAGAGAGACAATTCCTGACCGCCATTGGGAAAAATCTCACGGGCTTTGTTTGCGAGCGAGTAGAGGACTTCTGGCCGTCCCTGACGCCGGCTGTTCCGCCGCGTGGAGAGGTAGCCATCTTTTTCCAAAGAAACACACTGGGCCTTCACTCCCATGTAGCTCAACTTCAGTTCCGTGGCGATCTCACCCACCGTGCGGTCCGAGGAAAATGCCAGCGATTCCAGGATGGGAAACCGGCAGCCTCCGCCCAAACCACGGGGAAGAAAGGATCTTTTTCGACCACTCACGGTTTTAGAATGGCGAATGTTTTCTGGCCTTCCCGCTCGATCAACAACATGGCGCCACGGGCCGGATCGGTTTCGTTCAGCAACACGGAAAAATCATTCAGGGAATGAACCGGTTTGCCTGCCATCTCGGAAATGATGTCTCCGGGTTGAAGTCCCGCCAATTCTGCGGGAGAGCCCGGTATCACCTCCGTGACTTCCACGCCGCGATGGTCGGAGAGTTCTTTCACAGCGAGCCCGCCGGGGGGCATTTCACTGGGACGGGGCCTTGGCACGGGGGCCGGCACCGCGTGTTCCTCTCCGGGGAAATTGGGCACCATGCTGCGCGAGGCCCGCATCAGACGGTCCGGTTGCTCGCCGGTCTGCACATCCACACTCACAACGCGGCCCCTGCGCCAGATCTCCAGGTTCACACTCTGACCAATCGACTTGGAGAGGATCTCGCGTTGCAAATCGCGGGAGAGGGCCACCTTGCGGCCATCGACGCGCAGGATCACATCCCCGGCCTGCAGACGGCTGCGGTAAGCCGGCGTTCCGGGTTCAATGCTCTCCACAATCACCCCGGATTCCAAGCCGGGGAACAGAGCCTTGAGCGAGGGATTTTCTTCCAGCCCCATAATGCCAATGCCCAACCACGCGCGGGAAACTTTTCCCTTGTCAATGAGCTGGCCGGAAATGTTTTTGGCGATGTTGATGGGAACCGCAAACCCGAGCCCGCGGTTGATGCCGCTAATGAGTGTGTTGATGCCGATGACCCGTCCGTCCAAGTCGCAAAGTGGTCCCCCGCTGTTTCCGGGATTGATCGAGGCATCGGTTTGGATGAATTCCTCGTAATTTTTACTCCCGGTCAAATTCGTGCGGCCCTTTGCACTCACGACCCCCACGGTGAACGTGTAGGGCAGGTCAAAGGGAGCCCCGATCGCAAACGCAAATTGACCCACCTTGGCTTGATCGCTGTCTCCCAACTCGACGGTGGGCAGGTCTTTCCCGTCGATTTTCAAAACGGCAATGTCCGAATTCTGGTCCCGCCCGACAAGCTTCGCAGGGAATTTGCGACCATCCTGCATGCTCACGGTGATGCGCCCGGTCTCACCGCTTGCAACCACATGATTGTTTGTGAGAATGAGCCCGTCGGTCGAAATGATAAAGCCCGAGCCCTGTTCGGATTCCGGTTGCATGCGGTTTCCATCCGGCGAGCGAAAGAAAAAATCGAGCCCTTGCGGAAGTTGCCTTCCAACCGTCTCTTCCCCCCCGACCACTTCAATCACTACAACCGCCGGCGCCACTTTTTCATAGACTCCGGCAAAAGCATCATTGAGTTCGCGGGCTTGGCCAAGCGGGCCTTTTCCTTGAGAAAATCCCGGGACCACAAAGCCGATCACAAGCAAGGCACTAAGAATTCCGTGTTTCATGAACACGAAAGTAAACCAGATTTTTCAGGTTTCAAGGGGGGCACTGATTCTTTCCCTCGGAAAAAATTTGGGTCAGCTCTGCAATTTTTTGGCAAGAATCTCTCCTGCCATGGCGGGGTTGGCCTTGCCTTTGGAGAGTTTCATGACTTGGCCCTTCAAAAAGTTGAGAGCGGCCTCCTTGCCTGCGCGGAAATCGGCGGCCGGGCCCGGGTTGGCCGCGATCACTTCGTCAGCAAGGGCTTCGATGGCTCCCGAGTCGCTCACTTGTTCGAGACCTTTCTCCTTCACAATTTCTGCGGCGGATTTTCCGCTGGCAAACATCTCGGCAAAAACGTCTTTGCCCTGTTTGGAATTGATTTTCCCGGAATCTACGAGGGCTGCCAACTCGCGCAAGCCCTCAGGTGCAAGCGGGCAGGTGGCAACCGAAACCTCGGCCGATGAAATCGCGCTCAGCAAATCGTTGAGCATGTAGTTAGCTATTGTCTTGGGCTTGGGAGCACCCTCGGCGGCTTTTTCGAAATAGGCGGCAAGTTGGAGGTCATCAGCCAGCACGGCGGAATCATAGTCGGTGATTCCGAAGTCCCGGACATAACGCGCACGCTTTTCCCATGGAAGCTCGGGTTTGCGCTCCATCGCGGCGGCGACCATCGGAGCGGTCTTCACGGGAAGCAGGTCGGGGTCCGGGAAATACCGGTAGTCGTGCGCACTCTCTTTGATGCGCATAAGGGTCGTCTCTCCGCGATCATCATCCCACCGGCGGGTTTCCTGCTGCAAGACCCCGCCATTTTCCAATACTTCGATCTGACGCGGGATCTCGAAAATGAGTGCGCGTCGCACGCCCGAGATCGAATTCAAATTTTTGAGTTCAATTTTCGTGCCCCATGGCGACTCCTCGGTCGGGCGCACCGAAACATTCACGTCACACCGGAGCTGACCTTTCTCCATGTCGGCGTCACTGATTCTGCCATAAATCATGACCTGTTGAAGCACGGTCAAATAAGCAAAAGCCTCCTCCGGGCTTGAGATATCCGGCTCGCTCACAATTTCCAGCAGTGGCGTTCCCGCACGGTTGTAGTCGATCCCCGTCGTGGATTCCATGTGGAAAGATTTGGCCACGTCCTCCTCAAGGTGGATGCGAACCAGGCGCACGCTTTTGCCGGGGTTGGCAATCGTCTTCTGCGCATCCTTCGGATAGGCCAAATCGTGCAATGGCACGGTCCCTCCCACACAAAAGGGCAGATCATACTGACTGATCTGATAATTTTTCGGCATGTCGGGATAAAAATAGTTTTTCCGGTCAAACTTGCAGACCTCGGGGATTGAGCAGCCAAGCATCAGCCCGGCCAAAGCCGTGAGCCGCAAGGCTTCCTCATTCATCACCGGCAGCGCGCCCGGCATCCCCATGCACACGGGGCAGACATTGGTGTTTGGCTCGGCTCCGTATTCCACCTTGCACCCACAAAACATTTTCGTGCGTGTCTTGAGTTGAACATGCACTTCCAATCCGATGGTCACTAAATATTGGCTCATAAAAATTTGCTGGGTTTCAGAGAGTTTCAGGGAGTTTTGGCGGGAACCGGTGATGGCTTGGCAACAGCATATTTGAGCGCCGCCTGCAGATCAATTTTTCGAATCTCACTCCCTAACGCAGGATCCTCCGCAGCAGCAATCAACGATTTGTTGCCCATCAGCGCAATGAAATTTCGTTTTTCCGCCGCCGCCAGCACAGCGGGATCAGAAAGCAGCGCCGTGATTTTTGGGTTTTGCATCAGTTCCTGAATTCCAGGGTATTCGATAAACCGGAGCATCGCGTCCTGATCGCTCACGACCTGCGAAACCTGGGAAATAATTTCGTACATTTCCTTGGGCACAACATCCACGGACTGGAAAAACTCCCCGGCCTTCCCGAGTTCGAGCGATTCTTTCAGTGTCACCAATCCCCCGGCAGCGGGAGGCGCCTTGGCATTTTTTCGTGAGGCGGTTTCGGCCTGCCCCTCCGCAAATGCCCCCAGCCCGCGAACAATCGTGATCCCGCTCCACAGCACAAACAAACCAAGCAACACGCCAAAAACCGCGCCGCCCCCGCCCCACAACACCTTCAACAAACCACCATGCTGCGCCGTGCGTTTGAAAAGCAAAACCCCAACCAACCAAATCAAAAAAAACACAACCAGCCCGAGCCCTCCACCGACAATCGCCCCGGCCACAAACCCGGGAGGTGTCGTCAGCCCGCCAAAAAGCCCCCCGGCAATCTGAGCCGCCAAATACCCGACCAAACTGGAAACCAAAATCGCGGCAAGATTCAGCCCGGACCGAATCACGCCCGCCCGCCATCCACGCCATGCCTCAAATACCAAAAACACCACCCCAATAAACAGGAGCGCTGCCTGCCAAAGCGGGGAACCGGTCGGGATATTCATCAGCGCGGCAAAACATCAAGCGCCCTCTGACGAAGGACGTGATCGCACAACACGAGATTCACCATGGCCTCCACCATCGGGACCGCGCGCGGCAACACGCAGGGATCGTGACGCCCCCGCGCCGCCAGATCGGCTTCCTCCCCGCCCACCGTCACCGTTTGCTGACTTCGTGCAATCGTGGCCGTGGGCTTGAAGGCCGTACGAAACACAATGGCCTCCCCATTCGATATCCCTCCCTGAATTCCCCCCGAGCGATTGGTCAGAGTCCCGATTTTTCCGCCTTTCAAAACGTAGGCATCATTGTGCTCGGAACCTTTCAGCCGGGTGCCAGCAAACCCGCTCCCAAACTCAATGCCTTTCGTCGCCGGAAGGCTCATCACCGCCTTGGAAATGTCGGCATCCAGTTTGTCAAAAACCGGTTCCCCAAGCCCAGGAGGCAGTCCCCTCGCCACGCACCCGATCACGCCACCAATGGAATCCCCCCCGCCCCGCACCTCCTTGATGCGCTCAATCATCGCAGCCGCCAAAACCGCATTCGGACACCGTACCACATTGGCCTCAATCTCCGCAAGGGTCACCGTCAGCGGATCCACCGAAGCCGTCAAATCATGAATCGTCTCCACAAACGCAAGGACCTCCAGCCCGGGACACAAAATCGACAGCAACTTCTTCGCAACCGCTCCCGCCGCGACCCGCCCGATCGTCTCCCGCGCAGAGGACCGACCGCCACCCTCCCAATTCCGGATTCCATACTTGGCCTGATAGGTGAAATCGGCGTGCGAGGGACGGAACATCGTCTCCATTTCCTTGTAGGCCTCAGGCCGTGCATCTGTGTTGCCAACCATAATGCATATCGGCGTCCCCAAGGTCTTCCCACGAAACACCCCGGAGTAAATCCTGCATGCATCCGCCTCTTTGCGCGGCGTCACGATCTCACTCTGACCCGGCCGCCTGCGGTCCAATTCCGGCTGAATGTCCTCCTCGCTCAAATCCAACCGCGGAGGACAACCATCAATCACAACGCCCACCCCGCCCCCATGAGATTCCCCCCACGTCGCGATCCGAAAAACTTCTCCAAAAACACTGGCCATACGTGCGGTTAAAATGCACGCATCCCGCCAAAATGTCACACTTCTTTGGTGCCCGGGGGAGAGTTTTTAAGTTTTAAGAATTACGTTTTAAGGAAAAATATCGGCCTGAATTTTGCCACAGACGGCCCAGAGGCCACAGAGTAGAAATGCTGACAAACCGGAACGAAAGGTTGGATCCGCGGAGGAACGCGGATCGGCACGGATTTTCAGAAAAATTACCGCGTGTTCCGTCGGGCCTGATTCCGCCTGCCCGAGGCGAGGCTATGGCCGCGCTTGCGGAGAGCACCAGATTTGACAATGCGGGCCATGCGGGCCTTCGTCTTT
Organism: Terrimicrobiaceae bacterium; assembly: GCA_041752795.1. GTDB lineage: Bacteria > Verrucomicrobiota > Verrucomicrobiia > Chthoniobacterales > Terrimicrobiaceae > JAJTZA01. Next base: position 1,672 of record JBGSVX010000355.1, on the reverse strand, counting down.
GTTTCAATTGCTTTGGTGGTCGGCATGCCCTGGCGTTTCGATTTGGCAGGTGCTTTGGCCTTCGCGGGCAGGGAGCGCTTCCCGAGAGGAGCCGCTTTGCGGGCCGCAGCGGCGAGGGCCAGCTTCTCACGCCTCGCCAACTCCGCCTCGATCCGGCGCGCCGCTTCCTCGAACCATTCCACTTTGCGCGCTGTCCCCTCCGGAGTATATCCCTTCTGCCTTGCCTGTCCCGTGGCAAGGCCTCGCCATTTGCCTAGCAGCCCACGGGCCCGGTCAAGCTTGGTCTTCAATGCCTTCGGTGTCGCTTCCTGAAGAGACTTGGCGCGGCTGATTTCGAGCAACTGAAATTCTGAGGCAGTACAAAGTCGGCGGGCAGTCGGGTAGGGAATCGTCATAGTGTTGGGAGTGAGTCCCCCAATTCAAAAGGGTCAGTCGGAAAATGTCAAAGTCTCCGAGAATTTTCTCAGATCCCGCTCTGCGAATTTTCATAATTGACTTCATGGGATGCCAGCGATGACTTGTCCTGGATTTTGTCATTCAACCTCTGATTGACACCGATGAAAACTGATGGGGCGGGTCAGCTTTTTTTCATTCAAAATTCACGTGTCTCGCCGGAGGGCCTGGCGACCTCCGACGCCAAGGCTATGGAGGTCAAGTAGGCGGACTTGTCGCGCCGTAGCCTTTGGCGAAGGCGGATCATCCACGTGTCCACAAAAGCCTTGGCGGCGGTGGAAAATTCAAAATTGCAGAGGCCCGGCCAGACTTGCCTTTGATTTGGAAGCATTTTATCGTTCGGCCATGAGTGAAATTATCTTCGAAGTGCAGGAGGATGAGATCAATGGCGGATATGTTGCCACAGCGCTTGGACACGCCATCGTTACCCAAGGAGACACTCTCGAGGAATTGCGAGCCATGGCCAAAGACGCAGTTCGCTGCCATTTTGGCGATGGTCTTCCCGGGCCAATGCCAAAAATGATAAGGCTTCATTTCGTTCGTGATGAAGTGCTTGCGGCGTGAAAACGCCCCGCAATGTCTCCGGAACCGATCTGATTAAAGCCCTTCGCGTCCTGGGTTATGAACGCACCCGGCAAGATGGATCTCACATCCGACTTACTACCCTGCTTTTTGGTGAGTAGCATGTCACCGTGCCCAATCACACCCCACTGCGCCTTGGCACTTTCAAAAGCATCCTCAAGCTTGTCGCATCCCACCACAATCTGAGTATCGAGGAGCTGCTGGAAAAACTGGATATCTGACCCGTCACCCGTCATCCGTTACCCAAGAGGCTTTTGCTTTTCAGACCTGCTGGATCTCCGTAAAAAGCCGCAACCCATTCCTTTTAACCATGAGCCGACCTCAGCCCACTTGCCTTGACCTGTTTTGCGGCTGCGGCAGGTTCTACTTTACAGGGCTCAATCCTTTGGCTGTTCGATGAAGGTGGCCCGATGAAGACAGATCAAGTCCTTTCCCTAACGACCACGTTCGAAGGCCACGCCCAACAAACCGAAGAAGGGGTGGAATACTGGCTGGCCCGCGATCTCCAAAACCTGCTCGGTTACGCAAAGTGGGATAATTTTCTGAACGCCATCTCGAAGGCTAGGCCTAAAATAAGCGCGATGTGAGGAGAAAATTGTAAAAAAAAACTCGAAATGCCCATAGAATCAAGGTTTGT
>JBGSVX010000354.1:0-3777 GCA_041752795.1 Terrimicrobiaceae bacterium | reverse complement strand
AAAAAAATTAGGGGGAAGTTAGGCTAAATATTCGCCACGGCAAAACCAACAAAGCTCATTTTGACATGTGCGCGTTCGGGAAAAACTTCTGATTCGATTGACCATACAGACGGCGACGATTGCAGACTAAGCATCAAAATGGAGAACAGGAGGCCCCCGGCGCCTATTTTGCGAGGGAGGGGTTCCAGCGGTTGATATCCTTGGAAGGCAAATAAACGGCTTCGAGCGGGAGGTTTTCCAAATGCCCGTCTAGAAACAGATAGTTCGAGCGGCCTTCATGGCGCTCCGGGGCGACGTCGAGCCCGTCGGCTCCCTCCGACCAGAAGTGGGACATCACGTGGTCCACGTTTCCTGGAATTTCTGCGAGCAAAACGCATCCACCCGGCCGGGGAGCATTTTGCAGGCTTTGCCACTGCTGGGGTGAGCCGGGATAGTCATCATAGTCCGGGTTTAACTCGAAGTAGACATTCAGCCCGTAGCTGGATCCATTATTTCTGGCAGTGTCGGCCGGGCACCGGAATTCGCGCGCTTGAATTTCCCGGAATTTTTCCGGGGTGGCATCCCGTTCATATCCCAGATAGGGGAAGATTTCCCGGATCCATCCCCGCTGCTGGTGGGCCTGAGCGGAGTGGGTGGAGCGTGGAATCTCCCCTCCATGGTCGGCAGTGTACTGCAAAATCCCGGAGCCTAAACGCCGCATGGTTGACTGGCATTTGATATTTTTGGATCGGTTGAGGGAGGATGTTGCCGCTGGAATCGAGATGGCCATCAGAATGGACAGCACGGCAATCGCGACCAAAAGTTCAACCAAAGTGAACCCTCTCGGCCTTTTGGAATGGAAAGATTGCGTCAAAAATTCAGCAACCGTCCCGGGCGCCTGCGGAACATTGAAAGTGCACCCAGACCCAATAGCGCCAGTCCTGCGGTCGAGGGTTCTGGAATCGCCGTCCATGTGAGCGTGGTGGTGCCAACCGAATAGCCTGCAACCGCATTGGCTGTGGTGGTGTAGTCAACGGAACCGGTCACAGGCACCTGGTCGGCAAGGAAAAACTCAAAGGCTGCCTGAACCGTGGTTCCGTAAGGAGTGGTGGCCGGCATCGTGAAAACAGGATGCCACATGGCCGCATTCCAAAGCACATAATCGTGAGGTGCCCCGCTTGTAAGAAAAACCGGAGCAAAAAGCTCGCTGCCTTCGGTGGATCGGTAAAAATACGTTCCCAAGTCTGTTGTTGAGCTCAATAGGCGGATTCCAATGGAACTCCCCAAGGGAATGGCGTCGCTTGCTCCGTCGAGCACAAATCCGAAGCGCCCGCTGAACTGCTTGGCCCCCTGGGTGGGATCCAACTCATCGTACCATGGATCTGCCGGATCGAATGTGTTACCGGGCGACCACAAGGACATGGGTTTCATCTCCGGCACCGGTGCATCCAAAACCACGGAAAAGCCGCCGGTGCTGTTGCTGGTGGTTGTGAACGTGACATTGATATGGACCATGGAGCCTTGAATCATTGGCATGCCCGGAGGTCCGGGAATTGTTTGCACCACGGCTGCCGTGGCAGAGCCGATCAAGGCCAGCTGACAAACCAAAAAAATTCTTTTCATTCCCGGTCATCATAATCGGGGCGTTTTCGCAGGGAATGCGTCAAATTGCCGCAGGCCGCCGGGGCAACAATCTTCTTCCGGGCTCGAAGTCTTGGGGGCAAGATGGAAGCCATGATGCAGACCAATTTCGAAGATCCGGCAAGGAATGTGCTGGGTTTGCGGTGGCTGTTGCGCTTGAGATGGGCGGCCGTGCTGGGGCAGGTCGTGGTCTGTTTGGTGTGTTTTTTCCTTTTGCAAATCCGGTTGCCGATGGGCTTGCTGGCCGGGTGCATCGGTTTCACCGCGATAAGCAACCTCCTCTTATGGAAAAACCATGCAAAGATCGAAAGGCATTCGGACTTTTGGATTCCGTCGATCATTTTTTCCGACGTTGTGATTTTGACTGTCATGCTTTTTTTTGCCGGCGGGGCCCACAATCCCTTCACGGTGATCTACCTTTTGCACATCACGCTGGCGGTGATTTTGCTTCCCGGTTGGGCGGCATGGTCGGCGGTCATTTTTTGCGGACTGTGTTTCGGGCTGTTGTTTGTGTCTGATCATGAACTGACCCGTCAGGGAGGAGAGACATGCTGCACCGACATGTCCTCCCATTTGCAGGGCATGCTCGTCGCGATGTTGGCGGTGGGAGCCGGACTCACGTATTTTGTTGGCAGTTTGAATGCTTCGCTTGCGGCCCAGCGGCGGGCGTTGGAAACGGCCCGGCGTCAGAGCGAGCAACATGAACGCTTTGCAAGCCTGGCGACACTCGCAGCCGGAGTGGCTCATGAACTGGCCACGCCGCTCGCCACGATTGCAGTTGTGAGCAAGGACCTTGAGCAGCTTTCCTGCCCGTCTCCGCTGGGAGACACCTGCCGGACCGATGCCGGGCTGATTCTCCAGGAGGTGGAACGATGCAGAGCCGTGCTCGAAAAGCTCGGGCAACGGCCGACAGGAAATGCTGGTGAGGAAAGTGTCGAATTTCGAATCGGGGAGATCCCGGATCTCCTGGGAGCTTATCTTCCGGAACGAATTGCCAATCGTTTGGAAATCCAGGTCGGGGCCGGGGAGGGAAAAATCCGCCTTCCGCTGCAGCGGGTTTTGCAGTGCCTTGCGATCCTTGTAAAAAATGCGGTGGAGGCCTCAGCGCCTGGCAGAAACGTGCTGCTCACCGTCTCGCAAGCTGCGCAATTGGTGCGGTTTGCGGTCCGGGACACGGGGTGCGGAATGACCGAGGAAATTGTCGAACGCCTCGGCGAGCCGTTTTTCACAATGAAAGAGACCGGTGCGGGGATGGGGCTTGGATTATTTCTGGTGCGGACTTTTGTGGAGCAGAGGAACGGGACGTTTCTGGTGGAATCGTCTCCAGGCTCGGGGACACTCGTTGAGATGCATTTGCCTTTGTAATTAAAACTGCCCCATGCCCGACCAAACCCTGCTTCTTGTGGATGATGATGACACATTCCGCGAACGTCTTGCGGTTTCTTTCCGACGGAGGGGATACGGGGTTTTCACGGCTTCGAATGTGCCCGAGGCCCGCACGGTTATCATGAATCAATTGCCGGACCTTGCCGTTATTGATTTGAAAATGCCCGGTGAAAACGGGCTGCAGCTTGTGAGGGAGCTGCATGACCTGTCTCCGGACATCCGTGTGCTGGTGCTCACCGGCTATGGGAGCATTGCCACGGCAGTGGAGGCCATGAGGCTTGGAGCGATTGACTATCTCACCAAGCCGGCGGATGCGGCTCAGATTGAAGAAAAAATGCTGGGAAATTCTGCTCTCGAACACAAGGAGCCGCCATCCATTCCGAGTCTCGACATGGTCGAATGGAATCACCTGCAGAGAGTCATTCACGACTGCGGCGGAAACATCAGTGCGGCAGCAAGAACACTCGGCATCGAACGCCGCACCCTGCAAAGAAAACTCCAAAAATACCCCCCGGCCACGTGATTGCGCGGAATGCCTATTCAGGGAAAAAGGCGTGCGGCTATTTGTCGGTCAAACGTTCTTTGAAGAGGTCCAGCGTGATTTCGCGGGCGACTGAGTGATCCAGCATGGGCAGCGAGTATGAAGGCGCGAGGCGCAACCCGGGGCCGGGTGTGACATGGAGCTTCTCTGGAGGCACGTCACGCAGTTCGGGGATCCAGGTTTTGATGTATGTGCCTTCCGGGTCAAAGCGGGAGGATTGGGTCCATGGG
>JBGSVX010000353.1:0-7283 GCA_041752795.1 Terrimicrobiaceae bacterium | reverse complement strand
TTCCCCTCCGGAGCACAGCTGTAGCCCGAAAAATATCGGACCCCCTGTGTTTATCGGCCCTTCAGGCCTTCCGCCGGGGAAGTTAGGTTAGATGATTTAACAAAATATTAGAAAAACTACTAGATGTCAGATTTAGTTTGTGGTAGGACTCTATTCGATGAACTCACCCTCTCCTGAAAAAGCCTCCCCCGGTCACCGCCTCGAAACTGACAGCATGGGGGCCATTGAAGTGCCGGATGATCGTTATTTCGGTGCGCAGACGGCCCGGTCCCTGATTCATTTTGATATTGGAAATGACGTCCTTCCCCGGGAAATGATCAAAGCGCTCGGGGTCTTGAAAAAGGCCTGTGCGCTCGCGAACCGGGACCTTGGCAAGCTGTCTGCTGAAAAAGCGGAACTGATTTCCCGTTCTGCGGATGAGGTGATTGAGGGCAAGTTGGACGGGCATTTTCCTCTGCGCATCTGGCAAACCGGAAGCGGCACCCCAAGCAACATGAACTCCAATGAGGTGATCTCCAACCGTGCCATCGAAATGGCGGGCGGGGTCATGGGCAGCAAAACCCCGATTCATCCGAATGATGATGTGAACATGTCGCAATCATCGAATGACACCTTCCCGACCGGCATGTCGATTGCGGCGTATTCGGTGGTGGTCGAAAATCTTCTCCCTGCGGTCAAAGAACTCCGGAACACGCTGAATTCCAAAGCGGAGGAATTTGCCAAGATTGTCAAAATAGGCCGCACTCATTTGCAGGACGCGACCCCGCTCACATTGGGTCAGGAATTTTCCGGATATGTCACGCTTCTGGACAATACCTGCCGGGACATCCAACGCTCGCTGGGCGGCCTCGCGGAATTGGCCGTCGGAGGCACGGCGGTCGGCACCGGCCTGAATGCGCCCGCCGCATTTGGAGATCAGGCCGCTGCCCACATCTCCGCGATCACCGGTCATCCCTTCGTCTCTGCACCCAACAAATTTGCCGCGCTGTCGGGTCATAATGAATTTGTGTTCGCCAGCGGGGCGGTCAAATCCCTTGCATGCGCGCTCATGAAAATTGCCAATGATATCCGCTGGCTGGCCTCGGGCCCACGTTGCGGCCTGGGCGAACTCACCATTCCCGAAAATGAACCGGGTTCGTCGATCATGCCCGGCAAGGTCAACCCGACTCAATCAGAAGCGATCACGATGATTGCTGTGCAGGTGATGGGAAATGACACCGCGATTGGCATTGCGGCTTCGCAGGGGAACTTTGAACTCAATGTGTTCAAGCCAGTGATCATTCATAACTTCCTGCACTCTGTCCGGCTCATTGCTGATGGATGCCGGTCCTTCAATGAACATTGTGCCGTTGGCATCGAACCCAACCTCGAGCGCATCGAAAGTTATGTCAAAAATTCGCTGATGCTTGTGACCGCGCTCAACCCGCACATCGGTTATGACAAGGCCGCACAAATCGCGAAAAAAGCCCACAAGGATGGCTCCAGCCTCAAAGAAGCCGCCATCGCTCTCGGTCATGTCACCAGCGAGCAATTCGACCAATGGGTCATTGCTGAGAAAATGACACGCCCAAGCTGATTGAACATCGGGGACGATGTCCAATCCTGATCTTGCCTACGACGGGGTGTAATTAAAAGCGGGTGAGGCAGGGGGAACGGGCGTCTCGCCCGTTTTGAGTTTGATTCTCCAAGCAACGCCAACTCCTGCACGGTCGAGACGACCATGCCACGCCCGCATCGCTACGCGAAGCGTTGCGGGCGGGCCCCCTGATTTTCATGGCAACCTCAACCAGTTTTAATCACACCCCGTCCGTGCGTCCATGCTGAGCGCCATCCCTTTCATTGACATCCGGAGGCGGGCGCATTATTGCTTCGCGCGATGAGATATCTTCTGTCCGCATTGCTTCTTCCCCTTGCTTTTGTCGGGTGTGAGAAAAGCAAACCCGAGTTGCCGCCGCTGGGGGTGACCGTGACTTCGGTGATTTCTCAGAGTGTGATCGATTATCAGACGTGGGTGGGTCTTTTGGATGGTTACCAGAATGCGGATGTGAGAGCCCAGGTGACCGGCTACCTGCTGACCCAAAACTACAAGGAGGGCTCAGCGGTCAAAACCGGGGACGTTTTGTTCACGATTGATCCACGGCCATTTGAGGCAGCCCTCGCGCAGGCGCAGGCCGATTATGCCCAGAAAGTGGCGCAGGCCCAGCTTGGACAAATCACGTTGGATCGTCAGACCCAATTGTTCAAAACCAAGGTGATCAGCGCGCAGGAATATGATGTTTCTGTGACCGATGCCCAGGCGGCTGTGGCGGCTGCCGCAGCGGCACAAGCCAATGTGCAGGCGGCCCAATTGAATCTCAACTATTGCACGATCACGGCTCCCTTTGATGGAGTGGCCGGCAAAGCCCAGGCCCAGATCGGCGACTTGGTCGGACCCGGGGGAAGTGCCACCGTCCTGACCCAGATCTCTCAATTGGATCCCATCAAAGTCATTTTCTCGATCACCGAGCGCGAGTATCTCCAAGCCTCTGAACTGCTCGCAAAACTTCAAAGCCAGCCACAGAGTGACGAGCCTGGAAAGATTACAATCACTCTTGCCAATGGGGTGAAATACCCAAAGCCAGGCAAGTTTGATTTTGTGAACCGTCAGATCAACGTCGCGACGGGCACAATCGAGCTGGAGGCCCTGTTTCCGAATCCAGATGGGGTCTTGCGTCCGGGTCTTTTTGCGCGGGTGACGGCCCCGGTGAAAGAAATTCCGTCAGCTCTTTTGGTTCCCCAGCAGTCGGTGGTGGAGCTTCAGGGAAATCACATGGTTTCCATCGTTGGAGCGGACAATACGGTGGCGACCATTCCCGTGCGCCTCGGTCCACAGGATGGGCCCAACATGGTGGTGATACCCATTGGCAAGGTCCCACTCAAAGCGGGCGACAAGGTGATCGTCGGCGGCGTGGAAAAGGCCCGCCCCGGCATGAAGGTGAATCCCACCCCGTTCCAGCCGACTTCCCCGACGGCACCTGCAAAACCCACGGCCTCCTGATTGACCGGGTATGTCAAATTTCTTCATCAGACGGCCCATCGTGGCAATGGTCATCGCGATCATTACCGTCATTGTCGGTCTGGTCTCCATGGCCGGGCTCCCGATCTCCCAATACCCGAATATCGTCCCACCGCAAATTCAGGTTCAGACCACGTATGTCGGAGCGGATGCGCTGACCGTTGAGCAGTCGGTCGCGACCCCGATTGAGCAGCAAATGAGCGGGGTCGAGGGCATGGAATACATGTATTCCGTGAATGCGAGCAATGGGGCCATGACCCTCAACGTCATTTTCGGGATCGAGACCCAGCCGACCACCGATCAGATCCTTGCGCAGATGCGGCAAACCCAGGCCGCCTCCCAGTTGCCAAGCGATGTGCGCAACTATGGAGTGACCGTTACCCAGGCCTTCGCTTCACCACTTGGCGTCTTTGTTCTCTACTCACCGGATAATACGTACGACCCGGTTTTCCTCGCGAACTACGCCTACATCAACATCAATGATCCCATGACCCGCGTGAACGGGGTGGGTCAGGTCAATATCTACGGATCGGGTCAATACGCGATGCGCATCTGGGTTGAGCCCGACCGGCTTGCCACGCTGAACATCACGGTCCCTGAGGTGATTGATGCCATCAATGCGCAGAACAATGTGAACCCGGCCGGTCAGATCGGTGGGGAACCGGTTCCCGATGGTCAGCTATTTACTTACACGGTGAACACGACCGGGCGCTTGGTCACGGTGGAAGACTTTGAAAACATTGTGATTCGCGCCTCCTCGGATGGAGCGATCGTGCGGGTGAAGGATGTGGCCAACGTCACCTTGGGCGCGCAATACTACAATTTGCGCGGTCGATTTAATGGCAAAAATGCGGCCATTGTTTGTGTGTATCAACAGCCCGGTTCCAATGCGGTGGATACCATGGCGAATGCCCGCAAACTCATGGAACAACTCTCGCAGGAATTTCCCGGCGGACTGTCCTACACGCTGGCGCTGGATACCACGGAGGCTGTCACCGAGGGCATGAAGGAAATCATCAAGACCCTTTTTGAGGCCATGATTCTTGTGATTATTGTGGTCTTCATATTTTTGCAGGGCTGGCGGGCCACGCTCATTCCACTCATTGCCGTGCCGGTTTCATTGATTGGAACATTTGCGGTTTTCCCGCTGCTCGGGTTTTCGATTAACACACTTTCGTTGTTCGGGTTGGTGCTCGCTATCGGTCTGGTGGTGGATGATGCGATTGTGGTCGTCGAGGCCATTGAGAGTCACATTGAAGAAGGCCTCTCTCCCCGGGATGCCGCCTTCAAAGCCATGTCTCAGGTCTCCGGCCCGGTCGTGGCCATCGCGCTGATTCTGGCAGCGGTGTTCATTCCCACGATTTTCATTCCGGGCATCACGGGTCAGATGTATCAGCAGTTTGCGATCACGATGGCGGTCTCGGTGATCATATCAGCATTTAATGCGCTTTCCCTGAGTCCGGCCCTTGGTTCGATCCTCCTCCGTGCCAAACCCAAGGGCGGCACTCCCGGTCTGCTTGGAAAGTTCTTTGGCGGATTCAACAAGTTTTTTGGAAAAGCCACGGATGGCTATGTTTCGATATGTGGGAGACTGATCCGCAAACTGGCCATCGGGCTGCTTTTGCTGGCGGTGCTTGGAGCCACAGGCATCGGGATCGGTTCCAAGTTGCCATCGGGCTTCATCCCTGAGGAGGATCAGGGCTACATTTACGGAGCGGTTCAATTGCCACGGGCGACCTCACTCCAACAAACCGATCTGGCCTGTCAGGAAGCCGAAAAAATCCTGTTGGCAACTCCCGGTGTCGAATACGTGACGACGGTGGTTGGTTTCAATCTGCTGAGCTCGGTGCAGGCCACGTATAATGGATTCTTTTTCATTACGCTGAAACCATGGGCCGACAGAACCGCAGCCCAGGTGCAGGTTGATGCGATCATGGCCAAAGTGAACCGGGAGTTTTCCGGCATGAGCATGCCAACGGCGGCGTTCAGCTTTCCGCCGCCAGCAATTCCGGGCATTGGAACCTCGGGAGGTGTGACCTTTATTTTAGAAGACCGCACGGGGGCGGATGTGGAGTTCATCTCGCAGAACACGCAAAAATTCGAGCAGGCTGCGAACAAACGGCCTGAGCTGTCGAAAGTCTTTACGACCGCGCTTTGGGATGTTCCGCAAATCTACATCGATGTCGACAAAGAGCAGGCCATGATCCAAGGGGTCAGCCTTTCGGATGCTTACGAAACCCTCCAGACGTTCCTCGGTGGTTACTTCGTAAACTATTTCAACCGGTTCGGTCTCCAATGGCAGGTCTATGTTCAGGCCGCCGGGGAATACCGGACGGATATTTCCAACCTGGGTCTGTTCTATGTCACCAACAAAGATGGCGACTCGGTGCCGCTCTCTTCCTTTGTAAATGCCGAGCGCTCGTTTGGTCCTGAGTTCACCATGCGCTTCAACATGTATCGCTGCTCGCAAATCAATGCCTCCGTGGCGGATGGATACAGCACGGGTCAGGCCATGAAGGCACTGGAAGAAGTCTTTAAAGAGACCATGCCCTCCGGTATGGGATACGACTATTTCGGGATGTCGTTCCAGGAACAGCAGGCGGCGCAGGGGGTTCCGCCCACGGCAATTTTCGGACTCTCCCTGCTCTTTGTGTTCCTGATTCTGACTGCACAATACGAAAGCTGGTCCCTGCCATTCAGTGTGCTTCTCACGACCCCGATTGCCGTCTTCGGTGCCTTTGCGGCCCTCCTTATGCGCGGCATGCAAAACAATCTCTACGCCCAAATTGGACTGGTGATGCTCATTGGCCTATCCGCAAAAAATGCGATTCTCATCGTGGAGTTTGCCAAAGATGAATACGAAAAAGGCAAGCCGCTTATGGAAGCAACACTTGCCGGAGCGCGTCTCCGTTTGCGTCCGATTTTGATGACCGCGTTTGCCTTCATCCTTGGCTGCGTTCCGCTCGCCACAGCCACAGGATCTGGCGCCGTCTCGCGCAGGGTCCTCGGCACCACGGTCATTGGTGGCATGCTCGCAGCGACCTTCATCGCCATCTTCATTATCCCGGTCACTTTCTTCCTCGTGGAAAAATATTTTGTCGGGAAAAAACATGACGAGCCCGCCGAAACTCCCCCGGCCTGATTTTTAAAAAATGGATCCCTTCCAAGCCGGCCTTGCAGAAACGATCCCTGCGTTGAAAGCCATGAAACTTCAGAAAAAAACCGTGGTCGCGTCCCGGCGTGCGTTGGAGACCCTCCGGTCCTCGCAACCCGCGCAGGCCTCGCAACCCGCGAAGCCCTCCCAACCAGCGCCACAGCCCCCCGTCAAGGAGGCAGAGCGCATGCACGTGAAACCCTCATCACAACCCATGGCGGACCTTTCCTCCATCACCACGCTGGATGCCCTGAGGTCGGCCGCTCTTGCCTGCACGAAATGCCCGCACCTCGTCGCATCGCGAAATGGGGTTGTCTTTGGCGTCGGAAACCCTAAAGCCGATTTGATTTTTGTGGGCGAAGCGCCCGGGGCGGACGAGGACGAACAAGGGGAACCTTTTGTTGGCCGGGCGGGACAATTGCTCACAAAAATCATTCTTGCGATGGGCACGTCCCGCGAAGAAATTTTTATTGCGAATGTCCTGAAATGCCGGCCGGACATGCCGGATGGTGTTTCCGGAAACCGCAAGCCCAAGCCTTCTGAAATGGAAACCTGCCTGCCATGGCTTCGGCGGCAAATTGAAATCATCCAGCCCAAATGCATGGTGGCCCTAGGTGCCACCGCGCTGGAGGGACTGCTCGGAGTCAATGAACCGATCGGAAAACTCCGGGGTCATTGGCTGGAATTTCAAAAGATTCCGGTCATGGTGACCTATCACCCGGCTTACCTTCTCAGGAACCAATCCATCAGCGAAAAACGCAAAGTGTGGGAGGACATGCTCCTTGTTTTGGAGCGATTGGGACGGCCGATTTCAGAAAAACAGCGCCGGTTTTTTACGGCCTCTGCGGAATGAAGCGTCTGCGGATTTCCCACCGGACCGAGTATTTTTACAGGGAGCCGGTGGAGTTTGGCAGGCATCAGGTTCTGGTTCGCCCGCGGGAGGGTCATGATGTCCACATCGAGAGTTCAATCCTGAATATTTCTCCCAAAGCCTCGGTACGCTGGGTTCGGGACACGTATGGAAATTCGATTGCCGTGCTTGGGTTCACGGAACGCGCCAGCACACTTTCGATC
>JBGSVX010000352.1:0-2443 GCA_041752795.1 Terrimicrobiaceae bacterium | reverse complement strand
GATCTGAATCCGATAACCCCACTCAAGGAACATCGTGTAGTCGGGCTGATTCGAACTCCCACGGGACCGGGCTGCCAGCGTGTTGTAATAGCTGTAGTTTCCGTAAGCCAGGGAAAACATCGTGAGATCATTGTCACGCGTCGGGATGAGGCCTTTGTAAACAAGACCGGTTTGAAAATAGAAGGGATACAGGTTGTTGTATTTGGGAGCATAGCTTACCAAGTTGAACATGCTCAGACCTTGATCATTGAGCTTGGGTTTTTCCGAGGAGACTGGCGATTTGAAGTCCTTGCCGGTGGCAACGCTTTTGCCATCAGAGGGGCCTTTGCCAAGGGGCTCGGGCTCGGACGAAGGTTCGCGGAACAGCATCTGGTCCGCCTGCCAGTAGAATCCATACTGACCGTAGTTGCTGGTGCCATTGAAGGAATTTTTTTGGTTGCCGTAGTAATATCCGCCCATCGCATATTTGCCCGGCAGTTCACTGGCACCAATCTTGGGAGTCACTCCGGTTTCACCCATGGCAAAGAGGCCGTTCTGCGAAGGGTCTGCGGCAAATCCGCTGAAAGCCAGGCCATGATTCGAACTGGATGTTGCGCCGGGAAAGGCCATAAACAGACCCGCCTTCGCATAATACCACTCCAACGGCTTCACTCGAAGCGTGCCGCCCCATGTCGAAAAACTGGACGAAAATGGAATATTTCCTCCAACTCCTTTGGAACTGTTAACCGCATTGTTGAGAAACAGCTTTGATAGCGGCTGATCGATAAACTCACGCTGAGGCTGCAGCCAACCGCCACGGAGAACGATCATGTCCTTCACAGGAAGATTGTTCGCGCTGCCAATTTCCAGACCGAAGGAAAGAACCCGGAATTGGGTTCCCGAGACCCAGTTGGTGGGACTGAACATACTACTCGCCTCCACAAATTCGTTGGGGTCAGCAGCGCTTCGTGCATCGCGCCAGCGAAAGGCTCCAAATCCTTTGACGCCCTCCAACTCTTCTACCTTAAAAAGTTTTCCGGCGTTCAACTCGCCGCCAAACTCAAGGCCCTGATCCCAAAATCCGCGGGAACCACCCTGACTGTCCACGACGCCAAAAAAGGCACCGTAATATTTTCCATAAAACTTCAGACCATTGTCTTCGAGGGTGTCACGGAGACCGAACCAGTTGCCGGTCATGTATTTGCCGTTCCACCAGTCGGACAGAAAGGAGTTTTCTTGGGCAGGGGCTGGAGTTTCGCCTGCTTGAATTGGAGTGACAAGGGATGCGACAGCCACAAATGCGGAGGTCCATGCCACGAGAGGGAGAGAGAGTTTTTTCATGGTTTGGTGCTTGGGAAGACCACCTTTTGCACGCAAAGTGCAGGATCCGTCAAAGCTAGAAATATAAAAATTTTGCCTTAATCCCTCCTCAGGAGAGAAATCCAAAGACAAGTGCTGCAAAAACGATCGTACTGACGACTATATAAAGCGTATTGCGTTGGATCGCAAAACCGATCCCTGCAAAGGCCACTCGAACCAGAGGATTTAAGAGGAGGAGGAGAATTCCGAATTGCAGGATGGCATGACGATGCCCGACCTCATGGGCATCAACGACGTGTTCCAACAAGGGAGTCAGGGTCCTTAAATACGAGGGTTCCCCGGTGAAAACTTTGTCCCCTTCCGGCCGGTCGCCATAAACGGGCAGATAAATTGCAAGGCCGATAACAAGGACTGCGGCGGCGATAATCACTCCGATGACCATCACCCGAGCGAGAAGATTTTGAAGGGTCTCGGTTTTCATTAGAGATTGATTCCTAATCCTCGAGCGACCATTTGGATTGCGATGAAGGTCACGGCTACCAGAAAAACCGCGCGCAGAAGTTTGACGGGAACGACGGGGAGGAGTTTTGCGCCAACGAAGGCACCTGCGAGCACTCCGAGGGAGACTGGGGCGGCCAGGGTTGGATCCAAATACCCGCGTTTCAGGTAAATCCCGACACTGGCAGCGGCTGTGACTCCAATCATGAAATTGCTGGTGCTGGTGGAGACTTTGAAGGGAATGCGCATGATGTGATCCATGGCGACGACTTTGAAAGCCCCAGAGCCGATGCCGAGGAGTCCGGAAAGGATCCCTGCGACAACCATCATGCCGAAACCTGCCGGCACGTGGGTCGCACCATATGGCAGCGGGCCGGTGGGAGTTGGCATTTCTCCGGTGAGCTGCAGGCGCTTGGCAAGAGCATCCCCACGCGATTGCTCGCCGGATGGTTGCCGTTTGAGAGAGAGGAGCACAGTTGCAAAAAGTGCAGCACCAAAAATAATGGAGAGCACGCGTGTGTCCAAAATCATCGCGAGCCATGCTCCCGAAAGAGCTCCCATGGTGGTCGCCACGCAGAGGAACATCCCGATGCGAACATTGGAGAGTCCGTCTTTGAGAAAAGCGGCTGCGGCACCGGAGGAGGTT
>JBGSVX010000351.1:0-4417 GCA_041752795.1 Terrimicrobiaceae bacterium | reverse complement strand
GCCTCGTGCAAGCTGGGGCTTCAGCATGTTGGAGGCATCGGCGGAGCCTTCTGCAGCACCTGCTCCCACGATGGTGTGCAATTCATCAATGAAAAGAATGACCTCGCCCTAGCTGGCGGTGACTTCTTTGAGAAAGGCTTTCAGGCGGTCTTCAAACTCACCACGGAATTTTGCACCGGCAATCATGGCGCCAATATCCATCGCGATGATTCGTTTGTTTTTGAGGGAATCCGGCACATCACCGGCAACAATGCGCCGCGCAAGACCCTCCACACTGGCGGTCTTGCCGACCCCGGGCTCGCCGATGAGAACGGGATTGTTTTTGGTTCTCCGCGACAGCACCTGCATCGTACGACGAATCTCCTCATCCCGTCCGATCACCGGATCAATCTTCCCTTTGCGAGCCAGTTCTGTGAGATCCCGTCCGTATTTTTCCAGTGTTTGATATTTCCCTTCGGGATCCTGATCGGTGACCCGCTGATTCCCGCGCACGGCGGCAAGCGCCTGCATGAGCTTGTCGCGGGTAAGGCCTGCGGACTTGAGGATTTTGCCCGAGGGAGTCGAGGAGTCCGCTGCTGCGAGTAAAAAGTGTTCGGCACTCAAAAAGTCGTCCTTGAGTTTTGCCATCTCTCCCTCGGCGGAATCCAACGTTTTCCGCAAGTCTGCCCCGAGGCCCGGCGAAGAGCCGCCATGGGCCTTCGAGCGACGGGATAATTCTGCGGTTAATGCATCCAAAATCTGCTGAGGCGGGACACCCATTTTCTGAAACAGAGCCGATGCGAGGCCCTCGGGCTGGGCAAGAAGTGACTCCAAAAAATGTTCCGTCGAAACCTCCGCATGCCCGCTCTTGGACGCGAGGTCCATCGCGGAATTGAAGGCTTCCTGCATCTTGGCGGTGAATTTGTCAGGGCGCATAGTTTCTTTCTAAACGATTCCTGTCAGTTTTCAAGGCGGTCCAATGGCATGGAGAATTTCATTTTAACGGGAGGCATTGACAACCCAGTCCTTTGGGAGTAGGTGATCCCGGTGCATTTTCTCCGGCGTCACATCAAGCTGCTTTGGGCCGTTGCGCTCCTGCTTTTTGTGGGCAGCCACATGGCGCATGCCATGTTCGAGCACCCGGTGGAGTTGTGTCACACGGAAGATGGACACAAAGGTTCTGACCATCATCAGCCCACCGAACCCGGACACTGCTGCCATTCTCATGCCCCGGCCAACGCGTTGGAATTTCATTCCCATGGCATGACCTACCCGCACTTGGCGTGCGGCATGACTTTTGAGATGAGTCGATCCATCCCTGAGCCGCCAGTTCAGGAAATCGACCATCCGCCTCAGTTGTCCTGAAGAGTCTCGGGCGCATTGTGCCCGGGATTAGTTCCAGGTTCGGTCCGTTGCCGAGCTACCACTCACCTTCCATCGGAAGGATTCCATCACACGGCGTGCCGGTTTTGCCCGCCAATTTTTATCAGGACACCAATGAAATTACCCATATTGAAAATACCCTTCGCTCTGGCATCCCTTGCCTCTCTTGGGTTTGTCAGCGTTTCCTTTTGTGCAGAGCCTCCACTCAGCGCAGAGGAAGCCGCGCAATGGGCTCGCGAAAAAAACCAGGAATTGGCTGCGGCCAGGGAACTGATTGCTGAAGCAGAGGCCCGGAGGCTCGGAACGGCACGTTTGCCCAACCCGGAGCTGGAAACCGAAATTGCGGGAGGTCAGGATTTTGAAGGACGGGTCGTTGTTGGTATCACCCAGCGATTTCCTCTGACCGGAAGACTGCGTTTCGAGGGGGAACTTTCTGCGCTGGATGTGGAGACCGCGCGATTGGAAGTCAAAATGAGGGAGCGTCAGATCGAAGCGACTGCGCGTGCGGCCTGGTATGAACTTGCCACTGCGCGAACTCTCATGGCCCTTGCCCACCGACAGACGGCTCAAGCGGAAGCCTTTGCCAAGTCAATTGATGAGGGAGTGGCTCAGGGCTTCGGATCGCAACTGGACGTGCAGCAGGCATCGCTTGAGGCAGAGACGCTCCGTGCAAACGAAGGAACTCTGGAATCTCAAGAAATCGAAATTGCCGCCCGGCTGAACGAATTGTTGGGTCGTCCGGCGGACGTAAAACTCTCTCTCGCGGAGTCCCTCAAATTGCCAAAATCGCTTCCGGGAATCCGGCCCATTGGTGACCGCGCGGACCTCCAGTTGGCAGAAGTTTCCTTGCGGGCCGGAGCCGCAGACGTCTCGCTTGCGAAGGCTAATCGCTGGGACGATATCGGCGTTGGTTTTTTCATCGAAGGCGAGAGATTCCGCGACGAACCCGAGGGCATTGAGCCGGAGGCTCTTCTTGGGGTCCAGTTCAGTGTGCCTCTTCCTTTCTGGCAAAATGGCTCGGGCAAGGTTGCTGAAAAAGAAGCCGCTCGAACCCGCAAAACCCGACAACTCGAAGCTCTGCGTCTCAAGGTTCGCAACGAAGTGATCATGACCTATCACGTGATGTCCGCCCGCCACAAATCCGCCATGCAAGTTGCCAATCACCTTGTTCCCAAAGCCCAGGAAAACTTGTCCTCCACCGAGGCGGCCTTTCGCCGTGGGGAGTTGGGCATTCAGGCAGTTTTCCTCGCGCGGGAACGCCTGGCAACTAGCGAGGCTACCGCCCTCGAGGCGCAAAAAAATTATTTCCTATCCTATTCCGATTGGATCGCCGCGCTTGGTGATCCCTCCACCAAACCATGAAAACGTTCTTATCCATTCTGCTGATCATCTCTGCATTTTCTTTACCGAGTTTCGCTGCCGAACCGGTCGATGCCAAACGTTCCGCCAATACGGTCATTCTGAATGAAACCGGCGTGAAAAATCTGCGCATCGAAACGCAAATCGTTGAAGAATCCCTCTTCGAAGAAAGCCTCTTTGCTCTTGGTCGCATTGAAGTATACCCGGGGAAACGTGCAGCGATCAGCAGTCGCATCCCGGGACGGGCGCTGGACGTTTTGATCAAAGAGGGTCACCAGATCCAAAAAGGGGACGTCGCAGTCGTGGTGGAGAGCCGTCAGCCGGGCAATCCTCCCCCCACGGTGAATCTCACGGCCCCGATCTCCGGTCTGGTCAGTGCGACCCATGTCGTTCCGGGAGAGCCAATCGAAACCGACAAGGTGCTCGCAGAGATTCTGGATCTCAGCGAAGTTTATGCCCTGGCGCGCGTGCCCGAACATCTTGCCGGAAAATTGGCAACCGGCCAGAAGGCAAGCATCTCGGTTCCAGCCGTTCCGGGTCGCATCTTTGAGGCAGAACTCGAGCACCTTGGTGCCTACGCGGATACCGAAGCAGGAACCGTCGAGGCGGCATTCCGGGTCATGAATCCGGACCTCGTTTTGCGTCCCGGCATGCGCGCGGAGTTTTCCATCATCGTCGGGAAAAAAGAGAACGTGTTTTCCATTCCCCGTTCCGCGTTGCAGGGAGATGCCGCCAATCGCTTCGTCTATGTGAAAGATTTTGAGATTCCGAATGCCTTCCTCAAGACGCCTGTGGTTGTTGGTCGGATCACCGACCGGCAAGCGGAAATTCTCAGCGGTCTGTTTCCGGCTGATGAAGTTGTCACGCATGGTGCTTATTCTCTGGCTTTTGCCGGTGGTGGAAATCTCTCGCTCAAGGAGGCGCTTGATGCCGCCCATGGACACGAACATGCGGAAGATGGCTCGGAGCTGACGGCTACAAAAAAACCGGAAGTGGACGCTGCGGCGGGAGGTGGCTCCAGCTTTTTCTGGATGATCACCAGCGGGGTCCTCTTTGTGCTTCTCATTGCCGTCACCGTCCGAAAAGCGGGAGCCCGTCATGTTAAATAAACTGATTGTCTGGTCCCTTGCGCATCGTGGCACCGTACTCGGTGCCTCGATCATCGTGATGGCCCTCGGGCTTTGGACAACCTTCCAACTTTCTGTGGAGGTGCTGCCGGATCTCACGAAACCCACGGTGGTGATCCTCACCGAGGCACCGGGCCTTGCTCCCGAGGAGGTGGAATCCCGTGTCACCCAGCCCTTGGAAAGCGCTCTGCTTGGCGTCGCCGGCCTGACCCGGCTGCGGTCCAACTCTGACGTGGCCCTTTCGCTGATCTATGCCGAGTTCGACTGGAACTCGGACATCTACAAAAATCGCATGCTCGTGCAGGAACGCCTGCAAACTGCCCGCGAACAATTGCCCGATGGCGTGCAGCCATTCATGACCCCCGTGGCCTCGCTGATGGGCGAGATTCTTCTCGTCGGAATTCGTTCGACGATCCCCGAAGGCGCACCCGGCTATTTGCCCCCGAGCGAGGTGCGCTCGCTTGCCGATTGGGTTGTCAAACGCCGCCTGCAAAGCATCCCGGGCATTGCAGAAGTGCTCAATATGGGCGGGGGAATCAAACAGATTGAGGTGAAGCCCGATCCGCACC
>JBGSVX010000350.1:0-2715 GCA_041752795.1 Terrimicrobiaceae bacterium | reverse complement strand
GGTCGGATTACTATCCGGGTGCGCATCGACCCCGTGGATTCCTCTCTTCATATTTCTGTGCTCAACGATGGCGCTATGGGAGGACCCTCTGGCGGTTTTGGAATTGAAAACACCCGTCGCCGGATTTCGTTGGCCACATCCGGCAAAGGGTCCCTCTCACTTCTGGAACTGCCAGGCCCGAAAGTGGAAGCCACCGTCGTGCTACCGCCAGAACTCATTACATCTCCCATTCCCGATGCCATGCCAAAAAATTTGCCAAAACTAAACTCAACCCACCTCGTTCCATGAAAACTGTACTCCTTGTCGAAGATGAAGAATATGCCATGCAGGATCTCAAAGAGATTCTGAACGCCATTGACCCCGGATTAGAAATCCACACGGCCAAAAATGCCTCAGAGGCCATCGCCGCCCTCTCCTCCAATTCCTACAATGCGGTGTTCCTCGACATCGAACTTCCCGGCATGTCCGGGATAGAAATGCTGAAAACCCTCAAACCACCCCTTCCCCCGGTGGTTCTTGTGACGGCCCACGCCATGCATGCCCTGGATGCCTTCGGATTGGGAGTGGTAGAGTGTTTGTTGAAACCGGTTGATGAGGACAAACTGCGGGCCGTTTACAATCAGGTTGTGAATGCCGCCATGGACGACCTGAGCCAATCACCCTCCCCCACCCCAACCTGCGAACTCCTTGGCAGCGAGGACCATGTTTTGCTGCATGAGGGATCCGCTGTCTATTTTGTCAAAGTGGGTTCTATCTCAAGATTTCAATCCAGCCCGAATGCCGTCCACGTCTTTTTCCCGCATGGTTCCGGAACCACCCAAAAGACCATGGATGAACTCGAACAGCGCCTTGATCCCAAATTGTTCTTCCGTGCCAACACCAGTGAAATCATCAACATCAACAGCGTGGACCATTTAAAACTGAATCCTAACGGCCACCTCATCGCACATTTCCTGGATGGACTGGAAGTCGCCTTTGATGCATGTCGATCCCGATCGTTCGAACAAGCTCACCGCCTATAGCACCAAGGCAGTTCAGAAATTGGCAGCCCAAGCCCCTATGGGGTAAAGACCCCATTGAGGAAATCCCGAAGCTTTTCATTCTATCTCAACATCCGGGCCCATTTTAAAACACTGCGCCTTGATGCAAAAACAAAAACTATGAAACAAAAATTCTCGGGCTCTTTGGCTCGATTTGCGGTTGTGGGGATGCTGTCGATGGCAGCAAGCTCATTCACTCCGGCCATTGCAGGCACGGACTCAAAATCATTTAAAGACAAAGTTGTCGTTGAAACCAGTGATTGCCGGTTCCGGGATTCAGAATTTCAACTTGATGCCTTCTACACCGGCTTGGTGGGCGGCAGGGGCAGCACATTCAAAACCGGGTCCGGTGGCGGATTTGGAATCAACTACTTCTTCTTCGCCCGCTACTTCGGTATCGGATACGAGGCTTCCTGGTATGACAATGGCGGAACTGCGGAACATATGCCACTGAATGGTAATTTCTTCTTCCGTTACCCCATCTGCTCCCTGAACCTGGCTCCGTATGTCATGGTCGGCGGCGGTGTGGGCTGGGATGGCACCGTGGTTGGTTATGGAAATGTCGGCGCCGGCTTGGAATACCGCGTGACCGATCACGTCGGGCTCTTTGTTGATGGCCGCTATTTCTATGGCGGAAGCGGCAATGTGGCCAATATCCGAAGCGGCCTCCGGTTTGCTTTCTAAAAAAACGTTCGATTGTTTCGCACGCCGGGGAGGTTTTCCCCGGCGTGCGGGAACACTCGCCGATTCATCAATCGGCAAATAGGAGTGAATCCGCGATTCATCGCAGATTCACTTTTTTGTTATTCGAAAAGCAGCGCCGTCTCGCGTGGCTTTCCGCCCTCGCCTGTATCTGATCTCGGGCAGATCAGGTTCTTGGGATTTTTGGCTTTATGCATGGCCAAGGCTGACGTCAGGTCAATTTGCAAATCGCTCCGTGACCTCGAGTAGGGCGAGGACTTTTTTGTCAATGGCTTTGGCATTCACCGAATATGAAGCTCTTCCACACTCACCGACCATGGGGTCTTCAGCCCAATGGCAATCTGCGCAAGGTGATGAGAAATGACGTAGGGTTACTCCCCATGGTGCTTGAATGAGGATGCCGTAAAGTGGGGTCATGAAAACATTCATCAGCTGTATCTTGGCAACCGCCGGAATATACTTTTTACCCGGATGCGTAAGTGTCAAAACCCAAAGGTCCACAAACCCGCAGGTCACCACAACAACCACCGAACAGACCACATCGAGGCGTCCTCACACGACCACCGTGGAAACAGAAACAGTTCGCTACTAATCTCCCTCTTATGTTATACACCATCGCAATTATTCTGATCGTCCTGTGGCTTCTGGGGATGCTCTCCGGTTATACAATCGGCGCATTCATTCATATTTTGCTCGTTGTTGCAGTCATTATGATTCTCGTGAATCTCATCACGGGACGCAGGTCACTGTAGCCATCGAGAATACCATTTCCACATCGAAACAGGTCAAATCGACGGACGGCTCGGCGAGCCATACCTACCAAAAATCGGTAGGGGCACATCGCCGAGGCGCCCGACTTTTTATACCTATCCCGCTGTGTATTTGCTCTAACATGGGATCTGGTGTAGCCCGCCTTACAGAGGGCATATTAAGCGAGCAACTTTCGATTGATTATTGTTGAATTTTGAAAGCT
>JBGSVX010000349.1:0-3812 GCA_041752795.1 Terrimicrobiaceae bacterium | reverse complement strand
GTTGCAGTGGCTCGCGTGTTTGCAGGTGTAGCACGATGTCCACATCCTTCGTCGCGCGCGGAATGCCGAACACACTGCTCGAAAGCGCACCTACGACCATGTAGGGGATGCCCTCCGCCTCCAGGGCCTCGATCACCCGCGAAGCCAGTTCGAAGAGATTCATGCGGACAAGGGCTTGTAAAGGTTTCGCTCATGAAGTTTCCGAAGCGTCTGGAGGCGGCGCTGCACCTCGGTCCAACCTTCGCCATCCGAGGGCAGGCCGCATTGAGCCTTCGCGCCGTCGAGCATCCAGGCGTAAATGTCATTACTCAGTTCCAGCGCCTCGTCCAGACGCTCGGCGGGCGTCATCCCGCGGGCGCGCAGCACCTTGTGGTGATAGATCGCATTTTGCAGCGACTTCAAGGCAACCGGGTTGGAATCCGCATTCATGGTTGATTTTCTCACAGGCGGGTTTGTGACACAACCAGAATCCGGTCTGCCTCGACGCGATCCGGCGATTCACACGCAGGAGCGTTCGCACGGCCGGACATCGTGGCGGACTTGAGGTATTGAGCGTTTTATGCCCTTTCCTCCGGCAAAGTCGGCAGACCGCCCCCCTCACAAATTAATCTTCGCATGCCAGAATTGTTTCAAAAATGTCACACAAATTTTCTTCCCTGCGCTCAAAAAACCAAATACCAGCCCTCGGTTCATGATACCAATTGCCTTTACTTACGTCGAGCCCACCACCATGACCTATTTTTTTGTGGTGCTGGCCGTGCTGCTGGCGCTGGCCTTCGAGTTTGTGAATGGATTTCACGACACGGCAAATGCGGTGGCGACCGTCATTTACACGAACACGCTCAAAGCCACGCCGGCCGTGGTTTGGTCGGGAATCTGGAATCTCATTGGTGTGCTGACATCTTCCGGTCTGGTGGCATTCAGCATCGTGGCACTTTTGCCGGTTGAACTGGTTCTGAATATCGGATCGGCTGCGGGCTTTGCGATGGTTTTTTCACTCCTGCTCTCGGCGATCGCATGGAATGTGGGCACATGGTATCTTGGTCTGCCGGCCTCAAGTTCCCATACGCTCATCGGCTCAATTTTGGGGGTCGGCATGGCCAATGCTTTGATGGGAGCAAGCCATTCGGTAACGGATGGTGTGAACTGGGCAAAGGCTCAGGATGTGATGGTCGGGCTGCTGGTTTCTCCAGTCCTTGGTTTCTGCGCCGCCGGACTGCTGCTTCTTCTTTGCAAAGCGCTCATCAAAAACCCAGCGCTCTATAAAGCCCCGGTAGGCAAAACCCCACCGCCCCTGTGGATCCGTGGCATCCTGATGCTGACCTGCACCGGCGTGAGTTTTGCCCATGGATCAAATGACGGACAAAAGGGAATGGGCCTCATCGTGTTGATTCTAGTTGGTATCCTTCCTGGGACATATGCCCTGCACTTGAACGCTAGTCACTCGGACGCGAAAGAAGTTGTCGCATCCGCTCAGGCTCTCTCAGTTGATCTAACACCACTGGCCGGCGGCCTACAACCCGATGCCAAGACCGCCCAGGATACCCTCACCGATTTTATCAAACACCCCAAGACCCCCAGCACCGAAATCTATGCGTCGATGAAGCAGATGACCGATGACCTGACATCGCGTCTTGGCAGTGCAAGCACCATGGAAGACATTCCTGCAGCCGAGCGTGGCGATATCCGCACCGACCTCTTCTTGATCTCCAAAACTGTAGAGAAACTTCAGAAAATCGGTGCACTCAAGGACGCCGGTCTGGAAGTGACAGCGACAACGCTCCGCAAGCAGGGAGATGACCTCACCAACTTCATCCCCGACTGGGTCAAGTATGCTGTCGCGCTTGCCCTTGGCCTTGGAACCATGATCGGCTACAAGCGGATCGTGCGAACGGTCGGTGAAAAAATCGGCAAAGACCACCTCACTTACGCCCAAGGCGGCTCCGCCGAACTCGTGGCCATGTGCACGATCTTGATTGCTGACCATTTCGGCCTGCCGGTCAGCACGACTCATGTCCTTTCTTCGGGGGTGGCAGGCACCATGGCAGCCAACAAATCAGGACTGCAAATGGCGACCATCCGAAATATCCTCATGGCCTGGATACTCACCCTTCCTGTCAGCATTTTCCTGGGGGCCCTCCTCTTCGCCTTTGGGTTGAACATGATCGCCTTGCTAGGACTCAACTGAGGGATCAGCCGACATGGCCGGGCCTCTCATTAAATGCAAATGATGGGATGCAAACGTCTCAGAACGCGAAGTATTCGCAATCTGAGCCCCCAAGTTGGGAAAGTCCAGATTGGATTTGAGCAGATCGGGGCAGGCACCCACAGGCGGGTGTGTGGATGTGGGTGGAGGCCGGTGCGCTGTCAAAGCAGGGTGCACCATAACCGCTGAAGTGGCGAACCGGCGACCAATCGGGCATGACCTCGGTCAATGGCGGGTCGAGCTCGGAAAATTCCTCCGCAGCATAGACCGGCCTGCCATCTACCAGAGTGAGCCCGGAGGTGAGGCTCTTGATTTCCTCCTCGGCACCAGAAAAGAAATCTGCCGAAAGCACGGCGATGCCACCGCCGAGGGCACTGACACGCCCAATGGTCCGATCACTGATCGTCTCGGCGTGGTCGAAAAACCAGTTCAGCCCGGTGAGCGTTGGGGCCATTCGGGTCAGTGTGCAAAAATCAAATAAACATGCGGATGTATTTGGAGAATTTGAGATTTGAACACTTGCTCCAAACCCTTTGCCTGACCCCAAACCCGAAAATCACGCGAGCGTCTCGATCTGCCCGGATTTGATGCGATGGATCTTGCAATGCTTCTACCATTGGCTGGCTATAGTTTCACCCTTTGCGCCCACACTCAATCAGTTTGGATTCCCGTTCTGTTCAGTTGATGGTATTGGCGCGAAAGACCCGGCTGCTCGGGTTAATCCAGGAACGCCCAGAGCAGCTTTCTGCTGGCTTGGTCGAGTTCTTCGGGCCGGGGTATGCGGTAGAGATCGCCGGTGATGTCGCGCACGATTGATCCGCCGCCGGGGATTAGCTCCGGCCACGAGTCGAGTTCGGTCTGAAATTTCCGCGCGCCGGCCTTCGTGTCAACCTCCCAGACGCGAAGCTCGATGTCCTGCACGATCCGGCGGATTTTGCAGATTTCCAGGCAGCTTGCGGATGCGGCCACGGCAAGCTCCAAGGCCTGGCGCGAGCCCCCATCCAGGTTGGCCGGCTCTTCCACAAGCGCGACCTCCTTGCCGTCCCGGTCGCGGAGAGAAAAATACCGGTCCGCCGAAATCCATGGAAAGCACCGGACGGCACGGACCGGGATCCAAGCTTCGGCGGATTGGCACTGGAGGCGTCCGTCGTCTCCGGTCCGGAGTTGGGGATGAGGCTCGGTCATACGACGAAATTGGCGTGGAGTTGTTGCTGGAGGTCGTGGAGCTTGCGGTAGAGGCCGGTTGGGAGCGCAAGCAATTCCGCGTGCGTCCCCTCCTCGACCAGCACGCCCTCTTTGATGACCAGAAGCCTGCTGGCACGCTGCAGTGTGGAGAGCCGGTGCGCGATCGCCACAACCGTGCGGCCCTGGACCAGCCGGTCGAGTGCCTCCTGAATGTTTCGCTCGGTTTCAGTGTCCACATTGCTCGTGGCCTCGTCGAGGATAAGAATCCGGGGGTCGTGAAGCACGGCGCGCGCGATCGAGATCCTCTGCCTTTCTCCGCCGGAGAGCGTGTGCCCGCGCTCGCCGACAACAGTTTCGTAGCCCAGCGGAAGACGGCAGATGAAATCGTGCGCGTTGGCCGCCCTCGCCGCAGCAATCACGC
>JBGSVX010000348.1:0-6161 GCA_041752795.1 Terrimicrobiaceae bacterium | reverse complement strand
TCCCACGGCTGCCCAGCCAATGGAGGGATGCCGTCCCCGGCGTCCGGATGAAAAGTGATCGCGGTGAAGACGCTCCCCTCACAGACTCTCCCGTTGACCTCCGGCCTCGGAATCATCACACTTCCCGCACTTGAAAACTTCACGATATCCCCAACTGACATGGGACTTTGACTTTTTGGCGACCAATGAAACGGTGCGCACGAAACGTTTTGGAATTCCTTCCGAGGCCAAGGGCGTGCGGTATCCGATCCGGTTACTCAGGTATTGGTTCGGCTATCACCTCCTGCGCGAAGAGGCCGTGCGCGCTTCCCGTCCCCTCGAAATCGCAGAGGTTGGAGTTCACACGGGTCAGATGTTGCAATTCTATCGCTCGATCCCGGACTCTCCGGCCTTCTCGCGGTGGACAGCATTTGATGCGGTCGTGCTCGGAGAAAAACTTCGCAAGGCCGGTTACGACGAAGTCGTGGAAGCCAATATCGAAGATCCCGCATTTTCCCTTGGCCGCGAGTATGACTCCGCAGTCGTTCTTCACATCCTCGAACATTTGTTTGAGCCCGAAAAGGCCCTCGCCCGCATCGCCGCAGGCATCCGCCCTGGCGGCTCAATCATCGGTGGCTTCCCGGTCCTGCCCGATTTCCTCGTCGCAAGCCGTCAAGCCAGCGTGAGAAAAACCGCCGCCCCGATGGGCCATGTCAGCGTTTTCTCCCCTCATCGCGTCCGCCAAATGGCCGAAGGGTGTGGAATGACCGCTGAATTTGTGGCAGGAGCTTTTCTCATGCGCAGCAAGGGCAGCCCGCTGGAAAATTCTGCCACATGGATGCGACTCAACCTCCTCTGGGGTGCGCTATTCCCCTCCTGGCCGGGCGAAGTCTATTGGCTTATGCGCAAACCTTCCGCAAAAAGCGCATAGTCCCAATGCCGTTCGGGAATTGGCAGCGGAATGCCCGGGCATGAGAAATACGCTTATCCAACCCGCGCCCCCGCACTTTTCAAACCAAAAAAATGGGGGAGGCCGTGGCCTCCCCCAAATTTCTGTTCCAATGTCCGCTTGCGCGGAAATTGGGTTATTTTTTCTTCGCGACTTTCTTTGCGGGTGCTTTTTTGGCAACCACTTTCTTCGCTGGAGCTTTTTTCACTGCGGCTGCTTTTTTGGCAGGAGCGGCTTTCTTAGCTGGAGCAGCTTTCTTGGCTGGAGCTTTTTTCGCGACAGGTTTCTTCGCTGCGACTTTTTTCTTTGCGACTGGCATTATATATCCCCCCTTTCCATCCGCATATGCGGGAAATTGTTAAAAAAATGTGAATAACTCACGTTGTGTTGTGAATAGTTCTCTGACCGATGAACGTCAACGATTTTTTTATATTTTCGCTTGCTTTTTTTTGTGGAGGAGAAACATCCGGCGCGACTCAATCTCGTTTGAGCAAGATTTGGTGGGCCTTCGAAGCGATGTCCTCGACATTCCAGAGTCTGCCGATTCCTTCGTATCCACACGCGAGCAAACCCTCTTCGGGACCGAGAAATTCTGCGCCGCGTGTCAAAAGCACATCCACATTTGCGCGCGTGGCGGGATGCATCCACATCTTTCCGTTCATCGCCGGAGCAATGAGAACGGGTGCGAGTGTGGCCAGAGCAATGGATGTGAGCGCATCATCTGCAATGCCATTTGCCAGTTTGGCGAGAAGGTTTGCGGTGGCCGGAGCCAGCAACAAAAGGTCGGCGCGGTCTGCGAGCGCGATGTGACCCGGATGCCAGGATTCTTTTTCATCAAAAATTCCCGTGGTGACCGGATTCCTGGACAGCGTCTGAAAAGTGAGTGGTGTCACAAATTCCGTGGCATGCGAAGTCATGATCACAAAAACATCATGACCCATTTTCACGAGGCGGCTGGTGAGGTCGGCGGCTTTGTAGGCAGCAATGGAGCCGCTCACACCGAGGAGGATGGTTTTTTTGTTGCTCATAATTCCGTGTGGATGAGGCGGCGGCTGAGGTAACGTTCCGCGCGCATGACGGCACGAAATTTTTCGATGTCTTCCTCCATGGAACTGCTGATGAGCGTGTAGCGGTATTCTCGCCAGTGACGCATCTCCGCGGCGGCGTTCCGGAGGCGCGTGGCAATCTGCTCCTCGGTTTCGGTTCCACGCTTTTTCAGGCGTCGGGAAAGTTCCTCAAGGCTTGGTGGCATGATGAACACATCGGCCAGCGCACTGGTCACCGCAGGGTCATTCCGGATCATGGCCGCACCTTTGATGTCTATGTCGATGAGCACGTCCACACCTTGTGCGAGATTTTCAAGAATTGGAGCCCGCAGGGTTCCGTAAAATTGATTGTGCACTTCGGCAAATTCCAAAAATTCTCCGGCGTCGGCGCGTTTTCGAAATTCCTCCTCCTTCAGAAAAAAGTAATCTTCCCCGTGAATTTCCCCGGGGCGTGGTTCGCGCGTCGTGCAGGAAACCGAATACACAAAGTCCGGTTTTTGACGCAGGGAGCGGGTGAGCGTGGTTTTGCCGGCACCCGAGGGAGCGGAAATAACAAACAGGATGCCGGTGCGTTGAAAGGAATTACTCAATGTTTGCGAGTTGTTCACGGAGTCTATCAAGTGCGGCTTTGGCCTCAACGACAAAGCGGGAAATCCTTGCGTCATTCGCCTTGGATCCAATCGTGTTCCATTCCCGGCCGGTTTCCTGCGCAAGAAATTCCATCGTGCGTCCGACGGGGCCAGATTTTTCGAGCAACCCGGCAAATTGTTCCGAGTGACTTTGCAAACGGTCGAGCTCCTCGGAGATGTCACAACGCTCTGCAAAAAGGGCCACCTCGGTCGCGATACGCGGGTCCGTCACATCCACCGGGAGACCGGCTCGGGAAAGGCGTTCCTGGAGCATGACGCGCTGACGCGCCGGCACGAGCTTCGCAAGAGGATGAATTTTTTTTGCAGACGAATCCAAGGCCCTGATCTCGCGGCGGATCACTTTTTGAAGATGCTCGCCTTCCCGCTGCCGCATGGCAATGAGGGCGTCCATCGCACGATCCAGTGCGGCCTTCACCGCTGGCCATGGGTCGCCGGAAGTTGCCCCGCTGCGGATCACGCCGGGCCCGTCCAGAACGGTCTCCAAAGAAATTGGACCGGAAAGTTTGAGCGCGTCTTGAAGCGACATCAGTTCGCGCAAATACGAACGCGCCCGCTGCGCATCAATCAGGCTGCCAGGCTGATCGGCCAGAATTTCGACGCTCACATTGACCCGTCCGCGGGCGATGCGTTTGACGATTTCGTCCCGGATACGTGGTTCCAAATGCAGGTACTCTCTCGCTGTGGCAAGTGAGACTTCGGTTTGTTTGCGGTTCACGGAAGAACATTCCACCGTGGCATGGAATCCCCCCACCGAGGCCCGTCCGCCGCCATGTCCTGTCATGCTGATCATTTCCCAACTTTGCAATTCTCAGGCCCCGATGTCGAGGGCGGGGTTGATCTCATAAAAAACCTCCCTTGCGAAAGGACGCGCATGCAGGCAGGATAGGAGGTTTATGAGTTCCGCTTCGGAAAATCCCTACAAGTCGGCTCCATTGCGTCCGCGCATGGCACCCCGCTCGATCCATGCTTTCGCCATTGTGGCTGCCCAATACAATCTCGAATACACCCAATCCATGGCAGACCACGCCAGCCGGGAACTCGCCTTCCTCGAACAAGGCGCATCGGTCCAACTCTTCTGGGCTCCGGGCTCCTTCGAAATCCCCGTTCTCGTCAAACTCCTTGCCGCCCAAAACCGCTTCGATGCCATCCTCGCGTTCGGCGTTCTCTTCGATGGCGAAACCGCGCACGCCGCCCTCGTGGCCCAATCGGTCACACAGGCCCTTCAACAGATCGCCATGGACCATGGCGTGCCAATTCTGGATGGTGTGCTTCTCCTCAACAACGCCGAGCAGGCCAAAGAACGCTGCCATGGCATGGAAAAAAACCGTGGTGTCGAGGCCGCCCGCGCCGCCGTTTCCGTGGCCAGAACCGCCCGCGAAATTCAGACCAAATAATCTTATGGGCGTTCGACGGGAAGGCCGCGAAGCGGCTGTTCAATACCTCTACCAACTCGATCTCAATGAAGGCAGTGATCGGGAAACATATTACAAAATGCGGGGCATCAGCCCAAGCGCCCGCCGGTTCTCGGAGGAACTCCTCGCCGGCCTTGCAGAAAAAGGGAATGAAGTTGATGACCTCATCCGTCAGAGCGCCCGTAACTACGAGTTTCACCGCATCTCGGCCGTGGATCGCAATATTCTCCGCGTCGCCATTTACGAAATGCTGCACTGCGCACAAACTCCGCCGGTTGTCGCCATCAATGAGGCCATCGAAATCGCAAAAAAATACAGCACGGAAGAATCCGGGCGATTCGTGAATGGTGTTCTGGACAAAATCCGTTCCGGTCTGAACCGTCCGGCGCGATCCTCCTCGGAAGACTGATGGCATCGTTTTTCAAATCGCTGGTTGAACGGTTTCGTGGTCGTCCGGTGGATTGGGACGAACTCGAAGAGATGTTGCTGCGGGCGGATTTGGGAGTGCCCATGACCCTGCAAATTCTGGAAGCACTTAAGCTGCGACCGGGACGCTTGGATGCTGAGTCGGCGGTAACCGTCGCGCGGGAAGAAATCCTTCGCGTGTTCCCTCCCCCGCCTCCGCCTTTGCGTCCGCTTCCCACCTTGCCCAAAGCCATCCTCGTTGTCGGCGTCAATGGCACCGGCAAGACAACCTCCTCCGCCAAGTTTGCCGCATGGCTCACCAAGAAACGCCATTCCTGCCTCCTGGTCGCAGCCGACACCTTCCGCGCGGCCGCCATCGAACAACTCGAAACATGGGGCACCCGGCTCGGCGTGGAAGTCATCAAAGGCAACTACGGAGGAGATCCCGCCGCCCTCTGCTACGATGCCTGGAGCACCGCCAAACGCCGCAATGTCGAATTCCTCATCTGTGACACCGCCGGCCGCCTCCACACCAAGGACAACCTCATGCAGGAACTCACCAAGGTGAAACGAACTCTCACCAAACACGATCCCGACGCACCCCACGAATGCCTGCTCGTCGTGGACGCCACCACCGGCTCAAATGCCGTCGTGCAGGCCAAGGAATTCCACAACGCCGTGGGCCTCACCGGAATCATTGTCACCAAATTGGATGGCAGCGGCAAAGGAGGAATCGCCGTCGCCATCGCCGCCGAACTCGGCATCCCAACCCGCTTCCTCGGCACCGGCGAAAAACCTGACGACTTCGAAGAATTCAACGCCGACCGCTTCGTCGGCGAGTTGCTTTGAATTGGAAGGTGTTGATTAAAACTTCTGTCGGCCGCCAGGTGATGAAACAGGCCAATAGCCTCGATCTTGAATCCTGAATTTAAAAACTAGAGTGGCGCGGCCACAGAGCATTTTTTAACCACGGATCAAACGGATCGGCACGGATGAAGAGAATGCCATGGTGATGATTTCAAGGAGTTGCTTACAGGGCCGGATTCACTTTTATTCTTCGGCGACAAGAAGGCTGCGCACGGAAATATCTTCATCGATCTCTTCCCAATGAATTCCGATTCCCGGTCCGATAAAGCGCCAATTCATTCGTTGCTTCGAAGATGCGTTGCGCAATCGCGGGAACCATTCCAACGGGGCACTGACGCGCCGACCGTCAACCAAAGTCACATCCAGCGAGTCGTCCGTGATCTGAACATCAATGGCCTTGGCTTCAGCCTTGGTTCTGCCTTTGGCGATTAATGTGGTCATTCCATATCCTCCGTATGAGTGGTTCGTTTTGCTCGATCAGCTCTCTGATCTCTTTAAGTTGTTTGCTCCGAAAGCCATATGATTCCGCCAGCATGATCGGATCCATCCAGAACTTGGCATAACTCTCCGCATTTTCAACGTGAATATGGACGGGTTCCTGCGCTTCCCGGCTGAAAAAGAAGAATCTGTAGCCCTGATATCGAAAAACCTCTGGCACTTGGAGATGGTATCAGCATGCGATTGCAAGGGAAGGTTGCATTTTATGCGAGCGTCTAACCCCACTTCGCGGACTGGAAGCGAAAATCGACTATTTTCAGCCCTCCGAGGCCCGCAGACCCGCTTAAATACAAGGGGGTGGTCTCCAAAAGGGCCTGTAGTGCCGACCTACCCCCTTGCGCGTTTGATGGGTGAA
>JBGSVX010000347.1:0-3353 GCA_041752795.1 Terrimicrobiaceae bacterium | reverse complement strand
TTCCATCCCAACTTTGAAATAAGAAACTGATTACAAAGTACATACATTTCTCGCCGCGCGCGTCTTTTTCTCTTAACTAAATGCCAGTGGGGCAACGCCCTGGGTTTCAGATCGTTACAAATTCCAGGGCTGAAGGCCCGTTATATATTTTCGCATATCTCTCTATGGCGGGCCTTCAGCCCTCGTCTCTCAAATACCCGTTTTCCCAGGGCGTTGCCCTGGGCTCTTGGAGGACGCACCCATGGCGCTGGAAGAAATGTGTCCTGCACCCCTTTATCGCCACAGAAGGAGTTTACCCTTTCAGAGAAATGTCCACGATGCCACACTAACAAGCAGACCATATCACTATCATGAGCTCCACCAAACCACTCACAAACCTCCCCGCATGGAAACAACTCACTGCCCACTACAAGAAGATTCAGGGCACCACCCTGCGGGAGCTTTTTGATAAAGACGCCAAACGCGGCGAACGCTTCACGGCAAGTGGCGCCGGGATCTTTTTGGATTACTCCAAAAACCGTGTGACCGAAGAAACCCTCAACCTGCTTTTACAACTTGCCGAGGAGTCCGGTCTGAAAGCCCGTATGGAGGACATGTTTTCCGGCGAAAAAATTAACAGCACCGAGGGACGGGCAGTTTTGCATGTGGCGTTGCGCGCTCCGAAGACTCAAAAGATTTTTGTGGAAGGACACAATGTCGTTCCGGATGTCCATGACGTGCTGGAGAAGATGGGGAAATTTGCGGACCGTGTTCGCAGTGGCAAGTGGAAGGGGCACACGGGAAAACGCATTCGCAATGTGGTGAATATTGGCATCGGGGGTTCGGATCTGGGACCCGTGATGGCATTTGAAGCCCTCAAACACTACAGCAAACGGGACATGACCTTCCGCTTTGTCTCGAATGTGGATGGTGCCGATTTTGTTGAAGCAACGGAGGACCTTAACCCCGAGGAAACTCTGTTTATTGTTTCGTCCAAGACGTTCACAACACTTGAGACCATGACCAATGCCGGAAGTGCGCGTGACTGGCTTTTGAACGGCCTCGGAGGAAACCCGAAGGCCGTCGCCAAACATTTTGTTGCCGTCTCAACCAACTCCGAAAAAGTGGCGGCATTCGGGATCGACACCGCAAACATGTTTGGATTTTGGGATTGGGTCGGCGGTCGCTACTCGATGGATTCTGCCATCGGCCTTTCGACCATGCTGGCCGTCGGGCCGGACAATTTCCATAAGCTCCTCTGCGGCTTCCATGCCATGGATAAACATTTCCGAACCACCCCCTTCGCAAAAAATCTTCCCGTTCTCATGGGGCTTATCACACTCTGGTATGCCGACTTTTTTGATGCGCAAACGGTCGCCGTTTTGCCCTATGAGCAAT
This sequence comes from Terrimicrobiaceae bacterium, assembly GCA_041752795.1. GTDB lineage: Bacteria > Verrucomicrobiota > Verrucomicrobiia > Chthoniobacterales > Terrimicrobiaceae > JAJTZA01. The sequence goes on along the minus strand of JBGSVX010000347.1, from coordinate 1,976 downwards.
ACCTCAAGCGCTTTCCCGCCTACCTGCAACAACTGACCATGGAAAGCAATGGCAAACATGTCACACTGGGCGGCAAGCGGGTCGGCTATAACACCGGCCCGATCTATTGGGGCGAGCCCGGCACCAACGGTCAGCATTCGTTCTATCAGTTGATTCATCAGGGCACCCGCCTCATTCCCTGCGATTTTATTGCCTTCGCAAAAGCCCTCACCCCGCTCGGTCGTCACCACGATATCCTCATCGCCAATGTGCTGGCCCAAGCCGAAGCACTCGCCTTCGGCAAAACTGCCGATCAAGTCCGCGTCGAAGGCACGCCGGAAGCCCTCGTGCCCCACCGCGTCTTTGATGGCAACCGTCCATCGAATACCCTGCTTGCCGATCGACTGACCCCGGAAACTCTAGGTGCCCTCATCGCCCTCTACGAACACAGCGTCTTTGTCCAAGGTGTCATCTGGCAGATCAATTCCTTCGACCAATGGGGAGTCGAACTCGGCAAAGCCCTCGCCCAAGCCATCATCCCGGAACTCGAAAACCCAGAGACCCCAAAACTCAAACATGACAGCTCAACAAACGCCCTCATCCGCCGCTACCGGAAAATGAAAGCGGCAAAGTGAACGTTTAGGAAAAGTAAATTACTCAAGTTCGTGGATTTCAATACGCTCTGAATCCATTGCCCGCGAAAAACGCGAAAGCCGCGAAAAATCAGGGGGCCCGCCCGTTTTTATCAGAACGCACACCCCAAGGAGAGATGTTTAAGTAGAGTTGTAGCCATCCCGCGCCAGCGGGTCTGCCGTGTATCTACCCATCGCGCAAAGTGCAAAACCCTCTTCGGAAAATTAGCCACAGAGGGCACAGATGGGAAAACGCAAAACAGTTAACAGTCCCCAATTTACAGTTTTCAGCATTTTCCGGATTCCAAGTTCACACCCGCAATAGCTGTGCGAAGCGTTCACCATTTTTCGAGCAGACGCGCGGGACGGATCCCTCCAAGTGTCCCCAGACCAAAACACTTCGCGGAAGGGGGCCGTGCATGAACCAGGGATTGTGCCCTGGATGAAGGGTCCCGCTTGTCAGGACACTCATTTTTATCCGATCAATTTCCACTCTCCCGGAGAAAGTCCATCCAATCGCCACTCCCCAATTGCTGCCCGTACTAATCTCAGGGTGGGGTGGCCGACTGCTGCGGTCATTTTTCGAACCTGACGGTTTTTTCCTTCTTGAAGAACCAACTCCAACCAGGAATCGGGCACAGTTTTTCTTACGCGGATCGGGGGATCGCGAGGTGGCAGCGCCGGCTCCTCCATCCTGCGTGCCTGACACGCGCGGGTTTGATAATTCTCAATGGCCAAACCGCCCCGGCGCAACAAGGTGAGGGCAGTTTCCCCGGGCACTCCTTCCACTTGGGCCCAGTAGGTGCGGGGGTGCGCAAAGGCAGGATCCAACAACTGGTGTATCAGTGCTCCGTCATCTGTGAGTGCCAGCAGTCCCTCACTGTCCGCATCAAGCCGACCGGCGGCGTAGAGCCCTTTGGGAATTCCAAAGTGCGCCAGCGTTCGCTGAGTTGGCTCCCCAGTGAATTGGCTGAGAACCCCGTATGGCTTGTAAAATAGAATCAAGCGTTTCCCACGTTGTAGATGCAGATTTTTCACACTCCCAAGTCCTATCCACAAAACCACCCCAAAGACCACTTCGAATCAGCCCTCCAAATCGCGGACCACACGGATGGGAATGATTTTATAAATTACAAAAAATGTCACACGTGCGACATTTAATGTAATCGGACGCTTTGGTTTCTTGATTGGTTGAGGAAAAGGGGTCGAATTGTTTGTGGGAACCGGGTTATGTTGGGTTGATTGAGGAGTGAGTGAATGAGTGATCAAAATTTTGCGGCCATGCAGTTTGGAGAGGATGACGTTTTTATGCGGGAGGCTATGCGTCAGGCACGCAAAGCCTTTGCAGCGGATGAGGTGCCGATT
>JBGSVX010000346.1:0-2567 GCA_041752795.1 Terrimicrobiaceae bacterium | reverse complement strand
GATATTTTCCAACACCACGATGGCATCATCCACCACCAGCCCCACCGAAAGCACGATGGCCAGAAGGGTCAGCAGGTTGATGGTAAAACCAAATAACTGCATGAGAAACACCGCGCCGATGAGCGAGACGGGAATGGTCACCATGGGCACCAGCGCTGCGCGGAGGGACCCGAGGAAAAGGTAAATCACCACGAGGACCACGAGCACGGTCTCAAACAGAGTTTTTTCCACTTCGCGGATGGCTTCTTCGATGTATGTCGTGCTGTCGTAAGCGATGCTGGCCACAAGGCCCGAAGGAAGTTGCGCCTGAATGTCGGCGAGCGCCTCACGCACCTTGGCAATGACCTCCAAGGAGTTTGAGGTGGGCATCACCCAAATGCCCATAAAGACTGCATCCTTGCCGGAAAACCGCACCTGCGCATCGTAATTCTCAGCTCCCAATTCCACGTCGGCCACATCTTCCAGTCGCACCACGGCCCCATCCTTTTCCCGAAGGACCAGCTTGCGGAATTCCTCTGCCGTTCGCAGGTCGGTGTTTGAGGTCAGATTGAATTGCATGAGCTGACCCTTCGTCTGACCCACCGCCGAGAGGTAGTTGTTGGCAAGCAGGGCTTCCCGGATGTCGCCAGGTGAGAGGTTCAGCGAGGCCATGCGGTCCGCATGAAGCCAAATACGCAGGGCATAGGTTTGCCCACCGAGAATGTCCGCTCTCTGAACGCCGGGAAGTGCCGAAAACCGTGGCTGCACAACCCTCAAAAGATAATCGTTTACCTGATTGGGGGTCAGAATGTCCGAATTAAAACTCAGATACATGGAAGCAATCTGCGCGTCCGCTGGTTCAATGCTCAGAATTGGCACCTCGGCCTCCGGAGGAAGATCTCCACGGACTTGATCTACCTTGGAGCTGATGTCCGCAAGGGCCTTCACGGGGTCATAGTTCAACCGCAAAACAACCTCGATATTTGAGAGTCCCTGTGCGCTTTGGGATTGGATATAATCGATGCCATCTGCTGAGGCGATCACCCGCTCCAGAGGGGTCGTGATAAATCCGCGAACCAGCGCCGCATCCGCGCCGACATAGACGGTCTTCACGGTGATTGTGGCCCGCTCCAACCTCGGATACTGGCGAACGCTCAGCGACGAAATCGACTGGATTCCGGCGATGATGATCACGAAACTGACCACCAGGGCCAGCACCGGACGTTTGATGAAAATGTCGGTGAAGTTCATCCGGAGTGGGTTAGCTGTTATCCGGTGTGGGACTCAATGACGGCTCCGGTTGCATGGCGTCATTGACGATAACCGAGGCCCCATTCGTGAGCTTGAAGGCGCCGGCGCTGACCACACGGTCCCCAGCATTCAGGCCCATGCTCACTGCAATGAAATCCCCGCGCTTGCGTCCAAGTTTCACAAATTGCTGACGAACCGCGAGCTTGCCGTCCTTTTCTTCCACAATAAAAATCGAGTCCCCGTAGGCCGCGTTAATGATTGATGAGATCGGCACGGCGACCACATCCAATCGTTCGGGCAGTACGACCTCCACCTCGGCAAAGAGCCCGGCCCGAAGGATCCCGTCCTTGTTTCGCAGAGTGCCTTGCACACGCGCTGTGCGAGTCGCCTCGTCCACCACGGGGTTCACCGCCGTGATGAGTCCTTCCACCGGCTGTTTCACACCATCGGTCGTCACCCGGATTGCTTGACCGACTGCAATGGAGTCCAGGCGGGTTTGTGGAACAGAAAACTCCACGTAAATCGGATCGCTTGAGTGCAGGGGAATGAGTTCGTCGCCGGCTTTCAGCGTCTGACCCAGGTTCACGGTCCGAATGCCGACGCGTCCACTGAACGGGGCGCGAATCACTTTTTTTGCAATAGTGGCACGCAGGGTTGCCGTTTTGGCCTGTTCCTGATCAAAGGTGGCTGCCGCAGAATCATATTCCGATTGCGCAATAATACGTTTTTCCAGAAGCCCTTTGTTCCGGTCGAGATTGATTTTTGCAAGGCGGAGAGCTGCCATCGCGGAGGCCAGATCGGCCTGCTCCTGGGTCGTGTCCAATTCCAAAAGCACATCACCCTGTTGCACTTCCGCACCATTTTCCACCCCGATGCGAATCACCGTGCCCGGCAGTTCTGCAGTCAGAGTCACCCCCTGCACCGCACGCAGCGAACCGGTGAATTTTAAGGTTTCCTCCCAGGTCTCTTGAATGGCCAGCACCGTCGCCACCGGAGTTGGAGGCATCCCTGCCTTCTCCATGGCCGTAACAAAACCAAGCAAACTTCCAATCTGGGTCGCTTTCAGGGCAACAATGCCTCCCAGCAGGACAATTAAACCGCCAACCGTAAGCGCTATCTTCCGGAATTTTTTCTTCTCAGCCATCGCAAGGAAGATGTTTAATGCCATTGATAGTCAAGTCAACTAATAAAAATAATTTGGAGCAACTGTGGTTTTCAGCAAGGGGAAAGTTGGGCTTTTTTCATGAGTGATTGGATGTGAATGAGGAGTTTTCGCATGGCAGCGACGATGGCGCATTTGTAGGGTTTGCCACGATCTCGCAGAGCTTTGACATACT
>JBGSVX010000345.1:0-8044 GCA_041752795.1 Terrimicrobiaceae bacterium | reverse complement strand
ACGAACGCCTCAAAACAGTCCCTGTTTCCGAACATCCCCTTTTTTGGAGATTCGTCCGAATTGCTTTCCTCCGGAACAGTGGATGCCGTGTTGATTGCGACCCCGCACTACTCGCACACAACGCTTGGCATCATGGCCCTTAAAGCGGGCCTGCACGTTTTGGTGGAAAAACCCCTCTCGGTTCACAAAGCGGATTGCGAGCGTTTGATTGCCGCGCATAAAAGCAGGAAGCAGGTCTTTGCTGCGATGTTCAATCAGCGCACCGATCCCTGTTATCAAAAGGTGCGTGAACTCGTGCGCGGTGGTGCCCTCGGCAAAGTGCGGCGCATCAATTGGATCATCACCGATTGGTTTCGCACGGAGGCCTACTACGCCTCCGGTGGCTGGCGTGCGACATGGGCCGGGGAGGGAGGCGGCGTGCTGCTGAATCAGTGCCCGCACAATCTCGATCTCTACCAATGGATTTTCGGAATGCCTTCAAAGGTCAGAGGTTTTTGTCAGCTTGGCCGCTATCACGACATCGAAGTTGAGGATGATGTGACCGCATACTTCGAATATCCTGATGGGACGACCGGGGTGTTTATCACGTCCACTGGCGAGGCACCCGGAACCAACCGTTTGGAAATCACTGCAGAGCAGGGCAAGCTCGTTTTGGAGCACGGCAAACTGGAGTTCACCCGCAACGAAATTCCGACTTCGGAATTCAGCGCGACAACGAAACATAGTTTTGCAAGGCCTCCGATTTGGAATATCCAGATTCCCCTTCCTCCGGGATCCGGAGAGCAACACGTCGGGATTCTTAAAAACTTTGTCGGGGCGATTCTTCGCGGTGAAAAATTGCTGGCGCCTGCACCCGAGGGAATCCATTCCGTCGAACTTGGAAATGCCATTTTGTTTTCTTCTCTTCTTGGAAAAACCGTGGACCTTCCAATTTCCGCCAAAGCGTATGAGACCAAGTTGAAGGCCTTGATTTCAGGTTCCCGATTCAAAAAGAAAGTGGTAAAAGCATCCGGCTCTGCTTCGGATTTTTCCCAATCGTTTTAGCTGCCAATCGGAGATCATGACTGCCACCTCTTCCAAATCCCGCCTCCAATCACCGGTCCGTCTTGGAGTGGTCGGGGTTGGCAATATGGGCAGCGCGCATGCGCGTTCCATCTTGGAAGGCCGGGTGCCCGGCGGCGTGCTTTCCGCTGTGTGTGACCTGGACGAAAACCGGACAACCGGATTCGGGGAGGCTCTGAGGTTTCATGATCCGGAGGCCTTGTTTGCTTCAGGTTCCGTGGAGGCCGTCGTGTTGGCTGTTCCGCATCCCTTCCATGCGTCCCTTGCAAAAGCTGCCTTTCAGGAGAAGGGCAAGGGACTTGCCGTGCTGGTTGAAAAGCCGCTGGCCGTACACAAAGCCGAGGCCCTCGAAATGATTGCCGCTTCCAAGGGTCACATTTTTGCCCTGATGTTCAATCAGCGCACGGATCCCTGTTTTCAGAAAGTGCGGGACATCATCCAAGGCGGAGATCTGGGCCCGGTTCGCCGCTTCACATGGACCATCACCGATTGGTTCCGGTCCCATGCCTATTACCGGTCGAGTCCATGGCGAGCATCATGGCGAGGTGAGGGTGGTGGCGTGTTGATCAATCAAGCCGTCCACAACATGGACCTGCTTCAGTGGATTTTTGGAATGCCGACACGGGTCCGGTCAGTTTGTGGGTTTGGAAAATATCACCCCATCGAAGTGGAAGATGAAGTCCATGCCCTGCTCGAGTATCAGACAGGAACGATCGGAACATTTATCACAACGAGCGGCGAAGCGCCGGGAATCAACCGACTCGAAGTGGCCGGAGACAATGGGCTGCTCGTTTTGGAAGGGGAAAGTCTGACCTTTCGGAAAAATGAAATTCCCACCCCGGAATTTTCTATGACGAGCCCATCCGGTTATGACCGCCCCCCAACATGGAATATTCAGATCCCCCTGCCCGGCGGGCGTGGTCCGCAACATGATGGCATCCTGCGGAATTTTGTGAATGCAATCCTGCACGGCGAAAAACTGATTGCTCCCGGCGAGGAGGGCCTGCACTCCCTCGAACTCACGAATGCGATTGTTCAATCGGCCTTGGAGGACCGAACCATTTCCCTGCCTCTCTCTGCCACCACATACGCCAAACATTTGAAAAAACTTCAAGCCCTATGAAAACCACCCAACTCGCCGCCCAACTCTACACCTGCCGGGATCTTCTGAAAACGCCTGCCGACATTTCTAAAACTCTCCACCGGGTCCGCGAAGCCGGATACACGGCCGTGCAGGTCAGTGGCATGGGCCCCATCGCCGAAGAGGACCTCAATACCATCCTCGATAGCGAGGGCCTCGTGTGTTGCGCCACCCATGAACCCTCGGTCCGGATTCTTGAAGAACCGGAGGCCATCGTCGAACGCCTGCAAAAACTGCGCTGCAAATACACCGCTTATCCGTTTCCCAACAATGTGGATCTTGCCAGCGAAGCGGCCGTGGATGAAATGATTTCCAAACTTGATGCCGCAGGCGCCGTGCTATCAGCCGCCGGCCTCACGCTCTGTTACCACAATCACAACCACGAATTCCGAAAGCTTGGGAAGAAGACGATTTTTGAACGCATTTTTGAAAAAACCAAGCCGGCCCATTTGCAGGGAGAACCGGACACATATTGGGTTCATTTTGGAGGCGGGGACAATGTGGATTGGTGCGAACGGCTGACCGGACGACTTCCACTGATTCATCTCAAGGACTACATGACCAATTCCGAAAACCAACCGCAGTATTGTGAGATCGGTTCGGGAAATCTCGATTTCAAAAAAATCGCGGCGGCCGCGGAAAAATCCGGCTGTGAGTGGTTCATCGTGGAGCAGGACGTCTGTCCGGGAGATCCCGTCGAATCGCTTGCAAAATCCTTCCGCTACCTCTCGGAACACATTTGCGAAAAATCATGAAAACATCTGATGGAATGACCCATGCGCCCGTTGGCAAACCGGCACCGGTTTGCAAGCCGGGAGAATTTGTCTTTGCTGCCACGCACCTTGACCACGGCCATATCCACGGTCAATGCAATGGACTCGCGGAAGCCGGCGGAAAACTCAAGTGGGTCTATGACCCCGACCCCGCCAAAGTCGAACTCCTTCTGCAAAGGCATCCCGGAGCCAACGCCGCCAAATCCCTCGACCAGATCCTTGATGACCCCACCGTGCATCTCGTCGCCGCAGCAGCCATACCGAATCTGCGTGGTCCGCTCGGATGCAAGGTCATGCTCGCCGGAAAAGACTATTTTACCGATAAGACTCCTTTCACCAAACGCTCCCAACTTGAAGAGGCGAAAGCGGTTGCTGCCGAAACCAAGAAAAAATACATGGTGTATTACAGCGAGCGTTTGCATGTGGAATGTGCGGTGCATGCTGGAATTCTTGTCCTTGGAGGAGTCATCGGGAAGGTCGTACAAACGATCGGAACCGGACCCCACCGCTTGGGCGCATCCTCCCGCCCATCATGGTTCTTCAATCATGAAGAATATGGCGGCATCCTCTGCGACATCGGGAGTCATCAGTCGGAGCAATTCCTCTATTACACCGGGGCAACCGACGCCTCCGTCTCCTCAAGCGCAGTTGGCAACTTCGCAAACCCGGTCCACCCTGAACTCGAAGATTTCGGAGAATGTTCCCTTGTTGGCAATAACGGGACATCGGGTTACTACCGCGTGGATTGGCTGACCCCGTCCGGCCTGAGCACATGGGGCGACGGACGCACGGTGATTCTTGGAACCACCGGCTACATCGAACTAAGAAAATATACGGACGTCACCACCTCAAATGGCGGCGACCAACTGATTCTTGTGGACGAACAAGGCGAACACCGTATTCCCTGCGCAGGCAATGTCGGCTTCCCGTTTTTTGGTGAGCTGATCCTCGATTGCCTCAACCGCACAGAAAAGGCCATGACTCAAGAGCATGCCTTTAAAGCCGCTGATCTCTGCCTGGCCGCTCAGGAACAGGCGCGGGTGATTGGGAAGCCCGTGGAGTGATGTTTTAAAATCCCTTAGAACATTTTACCAAAAGGCCTGGCCGAGGAAGTCTTTGTAGCCGCCTCGCTCTGCTGAGGCGTTCTTTGACGTTGCCTCGCAAGTGTCGCACGTAGCGCGATGATTTCCAACACGGCAGCAGAGTGCCAGCCTAGGATATTACTTTAACCGCTTTAGCCCGCGGAAATCGAGAGAGACGGCCTCACGCATCGAGGCATCCAGCGCTTGGCCCATTTGAAGCGCGTCCGGCATCCTTTGAATGTGGAAACCATTCCATCAATGGTTTCGGCCTGATGTGACAGACTCAGGTTTCCCCTCTGGGCATGGGCTGATGTCACTCCCTCACCAATAGCGATATTCATAAAATAAGGCCGCGAATCACAAATGCGTTAGTCTAAAATTGCATTAATAATTGAAATCCCCCGCGCATTTTCCATCCTATAAACCGCATTTTGAATCACGAAGAAACATCAAGTTCCTGATCTGTCATCATGCCTTTATGTCCTTGCTGCTCTTCATGGTAATTCCAAGATTTCTGGTCTTTGAACTGCGGGATCCAGGATGAACAACCGCCCTGATGATCCCCCATAGGTCTTGACCATCTGGAAGCCCGTGACCGATCCTTTTTTCATGAGACGTGCCTCCATCCCTCAACCAGAAAAAATCCAACAACTCCTGGCTGCCGGTCGTGCTGTTGCAGAGGGGTTTCTCCGCGACAACGGGCAGGTGCCGCCCATAATGCTGGCCTTTTCGGATGACGGGATGATTTTGCATTCCGCCACGAGCACGTCGCACCCTCAGGTGAAGGATGATTTTGCCGGAGCCTGCCGATTGCTAGCGCTGGCCAACCGCTCCACGGCGATCGTTCTGATTCTGGAAGCGTGGGCACGGATCGCTCCTCCGGGTGGGTCCATTGATTCCGACATCCGTCCCTCCACGGCACCGGACCGGATCGAGGTCGTCAGTCTTAACGCCGAAATCCCGGATCATGGATATCTGGCCATGCACGAAATTCAACGGGACCAAGACGGGAAGTTTTTCTCTCTGAGCGAAGATCGCGGGATCGCAACTGCTGACATGCAGGGCCGGTTCGCTGGAATCCTCCCGGCCACGCCGCCGACGGATATCGAAGCCGAAGTAGCACGGAAAGTCCTCCGAAGCTTTGGAATCAATCAAGACGGCACGCGGATCAATCCGGTCTGGAATTGAGGCTCATCCCACTGGTCCATCTCCGTGATGCGCCAATTCATGGGAAACGGGGATTTCATTTCTGTCAGCAACGGTTGGCGAACCAGACGACGTATTCGCGAACCGGCCAGAAGTTTTTGTCCATCTTGGGCTTCACCTCCAGGTCGCACAGCGGCACGTATCCCGTGTGCTTTTTTTCGGTGACCTCGACCATCACACCCATGTTCACGTCGTCCTCATCGAGGCCGACAACCACCATCTTGTGCCCGAGGCGGAACAGATCCTTGCAGGCATCGGTAAAATAGGCGTCATCCTCATCCTCCTCGCGAGTGACGGTGAACGGGAAAGTAAGATGCTCAGACAGCCAAGCCATCCAGTCCCTCTTGTCCCATTCCTCAAACTTTCTTTCGAATGCCCCACCGTCTTCGTCCAGATCCCAATCACGGTTTTCGCTCATTGCACACAAAAATCAATTTCTTGGTCTGCGCGCGAACAGCGCTCCCACCAGCCCGGCGAGGATGAGTCCTGCCACCCCGGCAATGATGAGATGACCGAGCGGGAGTTTTTTCCCGCATTCGCAGGAGACTCCAGACCATTTGCCAGTGGTGACGAGTGTTTTGACGGATTCGATGCAGGGACAGGTGTTCATAGATTTGTACCAAAGGATAGGTTGCATTGCCCACATTGGCAGGAAAAATAGATGGTAACCTTGGTGCTATTTTTCCAGGCTCGGACGCAGTCACCCCGAGTGCCCCGCGCGTATTTGCCATAAAAAATCAGCATCAACACGCTTTCCCCGAAGCGGCCGTGGAAGCCATGTCGTTCCATTGCTTTTCGACGACGGTATATGGTCAAGGCACTCCTGCGGCATTTGAGTTGGTTTTATGACCGCCCCTTTCATTTCTTTCCCCCAGGTGTCATTCAATATGGCACAATGCGATGAGATGAATCATAGGTTTTGTGTTGGTTGTGGTTTGGTTTTGCGTGAATTCCCATGGTTCGAGGGTCTCGATATGGGAGGGTGAGTGGCTTGACATGCCAAGCCGCTTGGCATAGCTGTAAGAAATGTTGAAATCTGAGGTGATATCTTCCTACCAAGCCGCGATTGGCCGGTTGGGAGGAAGCAAGTCGAGTCCGGCCAAAAAGGTAGCAGCCCGAGCTGCGGCTTTTAAGCGGTGGGGACGGGAAACAGCGACCACGCTTTCCATCGATGACCTGACTGATGGCACTTGGTATTCTGGCAAGGGTCGCAACGCCAATATGGGTTTGTGGGACGCGAGAAACAGGTGCTTTTGGTTGACCTGCATAGTGGACCAGGTTGATCCAATGACCTATCCTCTGCCGGGAGTCAGAGCGGTTCGCATGAAGCGTGAACGCCACACCGATGACAATGGGACTTTTCAGCCAAGAAAGCCGGTGAGCTAGTGTTCACTGGAGCTGAAGCGATTCGAGCGAGCCTCCGCGCGTTGGCTGCAAAGATTTCTCAGACTGGTCGGCAGCGGGTCTGCGTGATGATCTGCGGGGGTTCCGCTCTCAATCTTTCGGGACTGATCTCGCGCACTACCGAGGATGTTGACGTTCTGGGTTTGAAATCCGGTGCTTTGGAAATTGAGCCGCTTCCCGGGTGGTTGCTCCAATGTGCGGCAGAAGTAGCCCACGAATCGGGGCTCGAGGAAGAATGGTTCAATGACGCTACATCTGTTTTGAAAAGCTTTGGATTCCCTCACGGGATGCTGAATCGCGTCATTCTGGAGTCTTTCGGTGAATGTCTTGAAGTGGCGATTGTCTCCCGCCTTGATTTGGTTGCCATGAAATGTCTCGCGGCACTGGATCCGAAGTTTGGTCGAAGGCACTTGGAGGATCTTGTTGACCTGGCTCCAAATGCGGAGGAGTTGGCATTCGCCAGAGAATGGATGTTTGCTCGACCAACCTCCCCGGAGTTCAGGGACGCATTTATGAGACTGTGCACTGTTCTTGGTATGCCTGCTGATGCGCTTGGGAGCGGAGCGAAATGAACCGCCAGTGCTGCTGGGGCTTTCTCTTCCCTGGCAGCTTGGCATGATAATCAGAGTTTGACGCTCTGGAGAGAGCGCAGGGTCTGACGGACTTGGTGGATTTCTTTCTCACCGGCTTTCTGATCCCGGACCGACGGCTTGAGCAGGGTCGTGATTTCGGTGACGCCGATGAGGGCTTCGCGGAACGTGGCCTTGAAGGCATCGGGTTTTTTGCCCAGCCTGCCAGCAGAGCCTTTATTCATGCGGTTTCCCAAGGCAAAAACATTATGAGAAAAATGGTCGGGGCGACAGGATTATCCCACTTTGTGGGCTCTGCATTTAGGCTCGGAGGCCTCGCGCCACAAGGTGCTCCGCAAATGCGGAAGGTCAGTCGAACGGCGTTCGAACCCTGTCGCCATCCTATTGGGGACGTCGTTTTAAAATTCCGGTTTCCGGTTTCAAGTTTCCGGTTTCGAAAAGTGGTCGGGGCGACAGGATTCGAACCTGCGACCTCCTGGTCCCAAACCAGGCGCTCTACCAAGCTAAGCTACGCCCCGAAGCGCAACGTGCGGAGAGTCACTACGCTCTGAGAAGTCAGAGAGGCAAACAAAATCGACGGGGATTTGTTGATGCGGACGCCAGAGACGGCGTCCCACCACTTTCCACCGTGTGAGCTAATCAAATGGTGGAGCAACTGTGGTTTTCAGCAAGGGGAAAGTTGGGCTTTTTTCATGAGTGATTGGATGTGAATGAGGAGTTTTCGCATGGCAGCGACGATGGCGCATTTGTAGGGTTTGCCACGATCTCGCAGAGCTTTGACATACT
>JBGSVX010000344.1:0-7116 GCA_041752795.1 Terrimicrobiaceae bacterium | reverse complement strand
AGTATGTCAAAGCTCTGCGAGATCGTGGCAAACCCTACAAATGCGCCATCGTCGCTGCCATGCGAAAACTCCTCATTCACATCCAATCACTCATGAAAAAAGCCCAACTTTCCCCTTGCTGAAAACCACAGTTGCTCCACCTCAAGTTTGCGTTGGCAAGGTGGATCTTGGAGGGATGCCGTCCCCGGCGTCCATGCGAAGATCTCAGGCAGATTGGCCACCTCACCGATTAATACTCAACCAGTATGTTTGCGCGGCAGGGAGTCAGCTACTTGCCGAGATGTTCGTAGGCACTTCGCATGGGAGCGCTGGAGACTTTGATCATGCCGTCGAATGGACTGGTCAGTTCGAAGACAAGGAAAATGGCTGCGGAAATTGCGCCGGCACCGGCAGCAAGCACGATAATGGCCATCCGGCTGCGGGGAGCAAACAGGCCAAAGCTCACAAATAAGAGGGTGAGCCAAAAAATGAGAATGACCAGCAACGGGGTCGGCAGTTGGGCATGACTTTCTTCGATGAGCATCCAGCGTGTCTGCCCGAGATCGGAGGCAAGCTGACGGGCCTGGTTCAGCCACAGGCCTTGCGCAGGAGTTGTTGGAGAGATTTTTGAAAGTTTGTCCTGAACGACCTCCATGCCATTGTCTTTTTCGAAGGAGGTCATGACGGAGCCCCCGGTTTTTTCAGATGGCCAGATTGATTCCAATCCGACGGCAACGGATTTTTTTAATTCCTCGCGGGCCTCTCCGGTCTCCGGGCCATATCGCGCGAGGGCGCGGTCCAGAAAAATGATTTTTGCACCTCCCTGCACGATGCCGGTATTCACATTGTCAAAAGCACTTTTGGCAGAGCTCACAAGCAGACCAAGGACAAGGGCCGTGAGCGTGGCAATCGTGACTGCGCTCAGCTTGACCAGGTCCTGCATTTCTTTGCTGAGGTGGTGTTGCTGCATCACTCTCTGCAACCCCATCCCGAGAAGACCCCCCCCAAGAACACACAGCGCGCTGCAAAGTCCGATTAAAAATGCGCTCATCGTGCATTCGGTAGCTGATTCCTCCCGATTTTATCCAGCAAATTCTCTATGTGGCGGCTTCGCCGCAAGAACGCCCCAGCGGAGTGGGGCAGCTACGGAGAGCGCAAGCGCAGATGGAAAACCGGACTTTGTAGCCACGGCACTCTGCTGCCGTGTTCCTGCCCGCTCGCGCGAAGCGCGCATTCAATACGAAATGAGCACACACTCCCCCTGCCACGGCCAATCATCGGGCTCTTCCACCAATCCCGCCCGAACCGGATTCTGCCGCACGTAATCCCATTTCTGCGAGTAGCTCTCGGAACTTCGTAAGACATGATCAAAAAAGCCCTCCTGCCAGTGAGGTTTGCGCACTCCAGTTTGCAGAAGTGCTTTCCCAAGAACGGATTTCAATGCTTTGGTCCAACCTGTCAGTTGGAGGCCATCAGCAGGAAATGCGACAAAGAGATGAATGTGGTCGGGCATGATGACAAAACGCCCCACTGCAATGGCGTGCTGAGCATGGCCTTTTTCGGCAAAACCAAGCAACGCATGGAACACGGAAGCATTGGCAAGAATCGGTTTTCGTTCATGCGTGTTGAAAGTTACAAAATAAAAGGGCCGAACATACGAAAAGAGCTCAATCCGTGGCGGACGACTTGGGAACTCACGGGGCTCGTTCATGGATTTTAGCTAGTAAAAGACATGAGAAAGCGCAAGGCGAGAGATGGCGGCTTCGCCGCGTGGACGCCCCAGCGGAGTGGGGCGGCTACAGGGAGCGCAAGCGCCGATGGAAAATCGGACTTTTTAGCCACGGCACTCTGCTGCCGTGTTCCTGCCCGCTCGCGCGAAGCGAGGTAGATCATCCCAACCCCCGGTCTTCGAGGTCGTCCTCATCCCAACCAAGAAAATGACCCAGCTCGTGGAGAAGAGTGATACGGACTTCTTCCTCAAATTCGGAGAGATCCTCTCCGGCGTAATCCCACAAATTTTCGAGCCAAAGGCGGATGGTCGGGGTGTCGTTCGGTCCGGGGTCAAAGAGACCGAGCAGATCGGGATCAATACCATCGGCAATATCCAGCGCCGAGGGACGCAGTTCAATCATCACAGGAACCCGGGACACCTCGGCCATAATCTCATCCGGCAGGCTGGCGAGGGTTTTCCCGGTGACCTGCCTTGCAAGCCCGCTGAGTTTTTCGAAGTTCATTTTTAGAAAAGTGCGGGGCAGTCGCTTGTCAGGAGCCCTATCCGAGTCTATGTATGCCGGATGTCCGAAAGCAAACCTGCAAATCCTCTGCGAGAGGGACTCCTCAATCGTGCCATGCCCGAGCCGTGTACCATCGTCATTTTTGGGGCAACCGGCGACCTCACCCATCGCAAGCTGGTGCCGGCCCTCTACAATCTTGCCGCCGAGGGAGCCCTGCCCCAGGCGGTCAACGTGGTCGGCTTTGCCCGCAGAGATAAAACCGATGAAGTTTTCCGCAAAGAGTTGGGCGAGGCCACCCGGAAGTTTTCACGTCAGGGTGTGAATGAGGAACTCTGGGAGGCCTTTGCAGACTCGATCTTTTATCACCGCAGTGAATTTGACAACGCGGCTGGTTACGTGGCTCTAGCAGAGCGTCTGGATGAGTTGGATGCGACCCGTGGGACCCGCGGGAACCGGCTCTTTTATTTGGCGGTAGCACCCGATCAATTTCAAACGATCCTGCACAATCTCAGGGAGAGCGGACTGAACCGGGCTCCTCAGGGCGGATGGGCCCGGGTGATTGTTGAAAAACCTTTCGGCACTGATCTGCCCAGCGCTCGCGCCTTGAATGCCCTGGTCGAAGGCTCTTTCCCGGAATCGGACACCTATCGCATTGATCACTACCTCGGCAAAGAGACCGCACAAAACATCATGGTCCTTCGTTTTGCCAATGCGATCTTCGAGCAACTCTGGAATGCGCGTTACATTCATCACGTGCAAATCACCGCAAGCGAGCCCCTCGGGGTTGAGGGGCGTGCCGGCTATTATGACAAATCCGGAGCCCTGCGCGACATGGTGCAAAATCATTTGCTGCAACTCCTGTGTCTGACCGCAATGGAGCCTCCCGCCGGCTTGGATGCGGATTCGATTCGTGATGAAAAAGTGAAAGTGCTCAAGTCGCTGAGTCCGCTGACCCCGGAAATGGTTCGCGAGCGCGTGGTGCGGGCTCAGTATGGAGCGGGTGCGATCAATGGAAAACGCGTGGCCGCCTACCGGGATGAGCAGAACGTGAACCCGGAATCCGTGACCGATACCTACGTGGCCCTTCAGCTAAATATCGACAACTGGCGATGGGCGGGTGTTCCATTTTTTGTGAGGGTCGGAAAGCGCCTGCCCAAGGCCGCCACGGAAATCGCAATTCATTTTAAAGGTGCTCCCCCGGTTTTGTTCAATGCAGCCGGTCAGACCCTCGCCGAGAATGTGTTGGTGATTCGCATCCAACCCGACGAAGGCATTTCCTTGCGCATGTCGGCCAAAGTTCCGGGAGCCGCCGTGCGCGTGGAACCGGTCAAGATGGATTTCCACTACGGCACCAGCTTTGGAAAAGCGACCCCGGAGGCCTATGAACGCTTGTTGCTGGATGCGATGAGCGGGGACGCCACCCTTTTTGCAAGACGCGATGAAGTCGAAGAAGCATGGAAATTTATTGATCGCATCCGCGAGGCATGGGACGCGGACTCCTCGGACCTTGCCCTTTACTCCGCAGGTTCCTGGGGCCCCACGGAAGCGGATGAATTGCTTGCTCGTCATGGAGCAACCTGGAGGCGCTTGTGAGTTCAGTCACAACAGACATCGAAGGCGTGGGCATGCCCGTCGAGATTGGCCGGATTGACCGCGAACTCGGCAAACTCTGGGAGGAAGCCGGGGAAACCAAAACCCGCGCCTCCCTCCTCAATCTCGTGCTGTATTCCGAAGACGCCTCCGCGATCCGGGAAAACACGAACATTATCGCCGAAATCGCAGGGGAACATGCCTGCCGGGCCATCCTGATTCTGGCCGATCCCCACGCCGGCCAATCCCGCGCACGTGCATGGATCAATGCCCACTGCCACATGGCGGGAAAACGTCAGATCTGCTCGGAGCAAATCACGTTCCACCTCGAAGGCGAAGCGGCTTGCGCCCTTCCCAGCATTGTCTTTTCCCACCTTGATTCTGATCTGCCGCTCTGCTTCTGGTGGCAGGCTCCGTTCCGTCGCCCAATCGATGATGTGCTTTGGTCCTGGGTTGACCGCATGGTTTTTGACAGCGCCCAGTGGGCAGATCCCGCCCCGCCTCTCCACATCGTTCGCGAAATCGGCGCACTGGGAGATGGAAAAACCGTGCTCGGCGATCTGAACTGGGCACGCATCCTCGGGGCCCGCTTTGCGATTGCCAGTCTCTTCGATCATTCCCGCGCATTGGAAAACCTTCCGCACATCGAACAGGTTTCCATTGATCATGCCCCGGGATGCCGCTCCACGGCCATCCTCCTCCTTGGCTGGCTTGCCTCCCGCCTTGGATGGAAACTCCAGCCCATGATGTCCAAACCCTTTTTTCTGGCCCCAAATGGAACCCATGTGCAATTTGCCCTCACCGAAAAAGCCGGCCCGTCGATCTCACGCTGTTCGTTTCGGAGTGGCAAATGCGAATTCCTCCTCGAGCGCTGCGCGACAAGATCCTTTTTCGAAGTCACCGTCAGTTGCCCGGGCTTTAACGAACACCCGCGCATCGTGAATGCCGGCCGCGAAAAACCCTCGGACCTCCTGCTGGCAGAACTCTCCCGCGGTGGCCGCCATGGCCTCTACCGCGAGGCCTTGGAGGCCATTCTGCCAATTATCTAATCCTTCGCCGGAACACTCATCAAAATCGCGTGACGTCCCTCCTTGGTCACACCGGCCGGAAACACGAACGTCCGACTCGGGGGCTCACCGCGGTGGATGTGGATCTGATACGTCCAGTCTCCATTGAGCGTGTAAGTCCGGCCATTTTTTTCCATGCGAAAAGGGCCGGTCTTCGTGCGGTCGGTCACTTTGACCTGATGCGAGGGCCAGCGCACCAACTGATCCAGGACTTTCCAGAGCATGCGCTGGGTGTGCCCTTCCGTGCCTTCCAACTCAAAACAATTGGCCAACGCCGGGTAATCACGTGTCTTTAGTGCCGTTTGCAGGCGAAAGATGAAGTCCTCCCGCGTGACTCCCTCCCCGGATGCAGCGCGGAGGGTCGGAAAAAGTGCAAGGCAAACCCAAAAGATTCCAGCAAACAAAACCCATCTGGTCAGGCCAAATCTTGGAAGTTTTTGGATCATTGGCTTGTCGGAGAGCCGCCGTGGTGGCAAGCCAATGCAACGGCCAAATCGCGATGGGGATATCTGATGTTTCGCCGGGTGCATTCTTAGGGGACCCTGACGTTCCCCCGCGGCCTTTGTCAAAAAGATTCTCCCAAGCCTCTCCCGAACTCAGGAACGTCCCACCGTGCGTACCAGGGCGCGGAGCACTCCCTGAATCACCAACTCCCTCGCGGGAATGAGGTCTTTGTAAGCGGGGTTTTCCGCACGGAGAAAGGGCCGGTTTTTTTGCAAAAGATAGCGCTTCAGGGTGGTTTCCCCATCTATGAGTGCTGCGACAATATCGCGGTGACGCGGCTCGGCCAATTCCATGATCACCACATCCCGGTCCAAAATTCCTGCACCAATCATTGAGTCACCCCGCACTTGCAGGGCAAACGTGCGTGCACTGGAGGGAAGGCTGATGGTTTCCGGGTCCACGGAAATGCAGCGATCCGCTTCCTGCTCCTGACCCGCAGGCATGCCGGCAGGAATCATTCCATACAGAGGAATTTCCACGAGCCCCGCACGACGCAGGGTTTTCCCCGGCAGGATGATATTGCGCGCCCGGCCCGGCTCCCGACGAATGGCCCCCTTCTTTTCCAGGAGGTCCAAATGACTGCTCACGGTGGCCGGGGAAGAAAACCCGAAATGCTCCATAATTTCCCTCAGGGAGGGAGCACTACCGCGTGTTGCAACCCGATGACGAATGAAATCCAGAACTTCTTGTTGGCGCGCTGTCAGCATATATTTAACCGTTCGTTTGAACGGTGAATCAATGACGAGTTTCTGGCAAGCGGATTTTTGAGGCAAACGGCAAAAAAGTCGAATTTTCCAGGACGGACACCGGAGACGGCATCCCTCCACCATCGTTCTCGTGTGCAAGTCAACCCGTGGAGGGAAATCGTCCCCGATGTCCATTTCCAAAACTCACAGCGAAGCTGTTATCATAATGAGCCAATTTGGCGCAAATTGAAAAAGCATGCAAATACCATTATTGAGCCAAATTGGCCCATTATCACCCGATTCCAAAAATCGTCGAGACACCTAAAATTAGCTACATCTCACTGAGAAATAACATCTTATGAAATGTTTTCCCTGCAATTTTCTGCCCTGGCATTCCACAAGCTGAGAGGAAACCTGCAAACAAAAAATCATCTATGAGCATTATTCGATATCAAACACCAAAATTAACACCTTGGTCACCATTTGACCGGCTGACCTCACTTCGGGACCTCTTGGATTCCGCTTTTGAATTGGAGAGCGGAAAATTCGGGGGGAGTTCGGTGTGGTCGCCGCCGGTCGATGTGGTCGAGGACGAAAACCAAGTGACCGTTCATTTGGAAGCGGCGGGAATGAAGTCCGAGGACTTTGATCTCTCGCTTCAGGACGGAGTGCTGAGCATTTCCGGCGAGCGCAAAGTGGAAGAAACCTCCTCTCAGGGAGAAACTTTCCGTAGCGAGCGCTTTTTCGGAAAATTCTACCGCACAATCAGCCTTCCCACGGCCGTGAATGCGGAGGGCGTGAGCGCCAGTTACACCAATGGCGTTCTGACCGTCACCCTTCCCAAGGCCGAGGAAGCCCGTCCGAAAAAAATCACGGTCGGAGTGAACTGAAATCAACTGCCGCGCGGTGGGATTTTCCACCGCGCGGCGCAACCCAAAAAATTAACCTAACTTCCCCGGCGGAAGGCCTGAAGGGCCGATAAACACAGGGGGTCCGATATTTTTCGGGCTACAGCTGTGCTCCGGAGGGGAAGGCGGCCCACTTGGGAGGGGTGGC
>JBGSVX010000343.1:0-3879 GCA_041752795.1 Terrimicrobiaceae bacterium | reverse complement strand
TTTTTTTTCAAGAAGGCGCCGCCGCTTCCGCTCTTCAGCTCCCTCATCCCCCTCTTTCTCTGGTTTTGCGACCTGCCGGGGCTTGATTTTTGGCTCTTCACCAAAACGCTCCCCCTTCTTATCGTTGTCAGCCATCACGGGAGAATCGCTGAATATGCGGCGAGATGCAATCCGAACGTTCCGGCACGAACATTCCGTGGGGCTCCCCATCCGAATATGGCAATAATATCACAAAACTCCCATCGACGCCTGTTCGCCTTCAGGCGAATTATAAAAATTTCCACGTCCACCACACACCCTGAATTTTCCATGGAACAAACCCGCCGTCCCAGTGATCAAGCCCAGGCTCCGCAATCCGACTTGCCGACAAGTCCTGGCCAGCGTGCGAAGGTCCGCCCGCTGCGCGAAAACTCTGCGAATCAGTGGCTGCATGAAGTGGCAGAGCAGGAATATGGTGCTCCTTCAAAGCCGCGCAGTTCACGGCCGATCTCATCATTTCCTGTATCCACCTTGGGAATCGTTTTGCTACTGGTGGCCATGCTTGCCATGGCGTTCTGGGGCGGAAAAATCTTTGGAGAGGAAAGCGCAAAGCGGTATGCTTTCAAGGAGGAAACATTGAAGGTCATCGACTCGCGCCCTCTTCCCGAAGAGGACCGGTTGGTTTTGGATGATTACATGGACAAAATGCGCAGCGGACAGTTTGAAGAGGCCTTGCTTGGTGTTCAGGAACTCAAGAAAAAGCACCCGAACACACCGCACCTTTCGTATGCCTGTGCGCTTGCGGCCCTCACGGCATCTGATCTCACTTTGGCCTCCGAGTTTGCGCAGGAGTCCATAAAGCGGGGGGAACATGTTGGTGATGCCCTGGCGCTTTCTGCAAACATTGAACTCGGTCGGGCTGCGGACCCCGCGAGTCCCCCGCTCGCTGACCCAGCTATCAGAGCTCGCGAATTCCTGCTCAAGGCCATCGAAATTGACCCTCTCAACCCCGCCCCCCACATTGAACTGGCCGCACTTCACCGTCGTCAGGGAAAGCCCGATGAGGCCATCGCCTCCCTAGCCCGTGCACAAAACCTCCAGTTTCCCGTGGACACCATCATCGTGACCGAACTGACCATGGCCCTCCTGAAGGATGAGGCTGGTCAGAGCATTCAGGAACCCGTGCATCCCTTTGTTCTCGCTGTGCGGTCAGCGAGGGAAGGGGATTCGGCAACAGCTGCGTTGTTATTTGCCGAATGCAAACGCAACCTGCCGTACACCACCTTCCATTACCTCCAAACCGACCCACTGGTTCGCAAATTCTCCGAGCAGCCGGAACTCAAGGATATCTTTGCCGGACGCTGATCCCCCGCCGGAATTCACTTTCCCCAGCATCCGGCTTGCCTCGCGTGGGGAAGGGGGTATTGTTTCTCACTTAATGAAACACATTTTCCGGTTGGCCGGTTTGTTGATGACGGGCATGGGTTCGCTGCGCGCGCAGGAGGGAGACATGCCGGTTGCAGATGAAAATCAAATCACGACCCTTTGGCAGGTTTTGCAATCCGGGGGAGTGGTCATGATTCCGCTGGCCTTTCTCTCCATCCTCGCCCTGGCGCTCATCCTCATTTATCTCTTTACTCTGAGCCGAAGGAGCATCGTCACCGGGCGCTACATGCAAACCGCAGATGCCCTCATCCGCAAGCGTGACTACCTCGGGCTGTTGGCAGTTTCCAATCGTCACAACGAGGCCGTGGCAACCGTCATCCAGCGTACGATGGATTTTCTCACCAAGAACCCCAAAGCATCACTTGCGGAAGCCCGGGAAATTGCACAAACCGAAGGTCTCCGGGTAACGAGTTCCATGAACCGTCAGATCAGTTATCTTGCAGACATTGGGGCGATTGCGCCGATGCTTGGTCTGTTGGGAACGGTGCTAGGAATGATCCAATCTTTCAGTGTGGTAGCGAATGACATGGCAGCGACCCGACCGATGATGTTGGCCGACGGGGTGGCCGAGGCTCTTGTGACCACGGCCGCCGGTCTCGTGATCGGCATTCCAGCAATGGCCGCATATGCGTTTTTTCGTGGACGGGTTCAAAGCCTGACCTCCGACCTGGAAACCGCCACGACCCAGTTGATGGCCCAGATCGGTGCCAATTCCACCTCGGGGCGGGACCTGTGAATTTTCGTGGCAAAATCCAAGCCGAGCCGCCGGGTCTGGCCATCGCTCCCATGGTGGACGTGGTCTTCCTCTTGCTCATTTTCTTTTTGGTGACATGGAATTTTGCACGCTATGAAACCGAGTTGGATGTCAAAGTTCCCACCGCCCGCGAAGGCAAGGAAACCCGGCGTTCTGTCGGTGAGGTCATTTTGAATGTGAAGCGTGACGGGTCGATTGTGATGAACCGCAGGTCGCTGTCTCCCGAGGCACTCAAGGATGCCCTCACAAAAATTGCGCAGTTGTATCCCGATCAGGCCGTGGTCCTCCGTGGGGATCAGGAAGTGGATTACAAACATGTGGTGGATGTGCTTGATGTGTGCCGGTCTGCCAATATTTGGAATGTCGCCTTTGCGACCAGCCGCCCGGAATAACATGCGGCAATTTTGTGGCATAACCGCAGTGCTGAGTTTTTCTGTGTCTTTGTTTGCCCAGGAGGCTCCCGAGCCGGAAATTCGGCGGGCCATACCTGTCAATCCGGGGCAGCCGGAAGTTCGACCGGCACTGCCTGCGCCGGTGCAACAGCCGGCATGGCTGGAAAGAGTCACTCCTCGCCAACCCGAAGGCCGGATCGAAGTTTTACAACCAGAAAACCCGGCCCCGAGTCCGCAGGAAATTCCGGACTCCGAAATTCCCACAGCACCCGCAGTTTCTCCGGATGATGATCCAAATAGCATCCGGCTTACCCCGCAGGGCGTTCAACGCGATGCCGCCCAGGAACAACTCGACAAGGCAAACAGCATTTACGCGAGGAAGATGTTTGATTTTGCGGCGATTGAGTATGAGAAGTTCCTTTCGCAGTTTCCATCGGCCCCAGGCCGGGATGCGGCTTTGTTTCGATTGGGAGAATGTTATCGCGCCGATGGGGATGCCCGAAAATCCCGTGAGACCTTTGAGAAACTGACCGGGGAATTTCAGGAGGGGGAGTTCCTTGGAGCCGGCGCATACCGGCTCGGAGAAATGCTGTTTGCGGACTCAAAATATGAAGCCGCTCTGCGGGAGTTTTCGTCAGCCATTCAAAATGCCGGAAGTTCGGAGGTTCGTCTCTCGGCGAAGTATCAGGCCGCAAGGTGTCTGGACCGCCTGGGGCGAGGATCGGATGCCATTCCCTTGTTCAGGGAAGTCGTCGAAGTGGAGGAAAACAATCCCTATCGGGATTATGCAAAAGTGGCCTTGGCAGGTGCCCTTGCTTCAAGCGGACAAAAGCCCGAGGCCCGATCCCTCTACGAGGAGGTGGCAGATGGCGGCGGACCCGCCTTGTTGAAGGCTGAGGCAACCGTCAAGGCGGGAGCCCTTGCAGCAGAAAGTGGGGACAAAGCCGAGGCAGCCGCCCTGTTTGAGGAAGCCCGCACGATGGAGGATGCCGGCCAATGGAAAGGCGTCGCATTTTTGGGTTTGGTCCGACTTTACGTTTCAACTGGAAACACAAAAAAACTGACCGCTATCTCAGAGGAAGATCTCAGGCTTCTCAACGGCGAATACCGGGCCGAAGTGATCTCTGCCATCGCATCCGCCCACCGCCAGGCCGGGAGCAATCTCAAGGCACTTGAATATTTCAACCGTCTTGCCAAAGAGTTTCCAAAAACCAAAGCCGCACGTCAGGCCCGCTTCACCCGCGTAGTTGCCATGCATGAACTCAGTGACAAACGCACAAAAGCTGAGTTGGAGGCATTTTTAAAAGA
>JBGSVX010000342.1:0-4063 GCA_041752795.1 Terrimicrobiaceae bacterium | reverse complement strand
TCTGTTCTAAGTCAGGACCACCCGGCCTTGAACTATTGTGTAGTGGACGGAGGCTCTGATGATGGCTCACGGGAAGTCATCAAACGCCAGGAGAGCCGTCTTTTTGCATGGTGTTCCGAAAAGGATGCAGGCCAATATGATGCAATAAACAAGGGATTTTCGATGGCTGCGGGAGAAGTGATGGGATGGTTGAATTCCGATGATTTGCATTGCCCGTGGACGCTGGCAGTGGTTGACGAAATTTTTTCCAGTTTTCCGGACGTGGAGTGGCTGACCACGCTGTTTCCACTGCGCTGGGATTCCTGCGGACGGGCCGTTTATTCCGGAGCGCACAAGGGCTACTCGCGCGGAGGATTTCTTCAAAGGGAACACCTGCCTGGAGTTGACGGATTCTTCTCCGCAGCAATCCAGCAGGAATCAACATTCTGGCGCCGATCCTTGTGGGATCGGTGTGGAGGGTATGTCAGCACGGCCCATGGTTCGGCGGGAGACTATGAGTTGTGGTGCCGCTTCATGAAGTCTGCAGAGCTATGCGCCGTGTCGGTGCCTTTGGCCGGATTCCGAAGACACGGAAACCAACAGACCGCGAATAACCTCCCTGACTATGTGCGTTGGGCCGATAAGGCCCACAGTAATCATTTCCCGGAAAGCGGTCAGAGTGCCTTTTACAAAAGAGCTAAGCCCCTCGCTTCTCACCTTGCAGATACAAAAGTTCGTAATTTAGCTTCCGGGCTTGGGTTGCTTCATCCCGCGTCCATAATCCAAAGAAATGGAGAAAACACCGGATGGGAAAGGTGGTGCCGATGGGTTTGAAAACCATTCTTTCGTCCCTGCGGTGGCGCTCGGAACGTGCTTTGTTGGGCATCCGGGATCCAGAAATGGATTTTGAACGAATTGGCAATTTGCGCCCTGTTGCAATCGAAAAGAATTGGGAATGGCGGGATGTCGCCCCGTCGCGTATCCAGTCCCAGGGGCCATCTAAATGCCTCACCGAAGATTTCATGCTTTGGGTGGAGCATGGAACAAAAATGATGCGTCAACACCGGGAATATGGGAAAGACCCGGAAATCACCCGAAAATGGGCGGGAACTCTCCATGCCCAGAGAAAGTATGAGACTGGCGAAAGCTGGACCTGCAAAGTTCCCGATGCCCTTGTTTTGAGCCGTGGGGGTGCGGTTTTTACTCCCGACAAAAAACTGATCGAAGAGTCCTTTTATTATGCGTGGATGCCTCGCCGTTCGGAATGGGCTCCGGAGAGTGCAGACCACATTTCTGGCCCGTGCGTTTCCCTGGTCACCGAATGGGCGGACTCCAATTATTCCCACTTTGTTATTGATGGGCTGTTGAGATTGGCTGCGCTTGAGGAACCGTGCGGGTATTCGGTGTTGATGCCGGGACCAATCAAACCATGGCAGAGAGACCTTGCCGTTCTTGCGGGTGCCTCGGAGAGCAATTTGCATCCTGTGAACCGCCTTCTGACGCGATGTGAAAACCTCAAAGTTGCAAGGACTTCGCGATATTGTTTCATCCCCCACCTCACCCTGCTTGAAACCCTGCGGAACCGGGTGCTTGCGAATCTTGGAAAAAATGAGGCAACGCTCCGTCCGGTCCGAAGGATATACCTGAGCCGTGAGGGAGGTCGCCGGAAGATGGCCAACGAGAAGGAACTTCTTCCGGTGCTGAAAGAATTCGGATTTGAAGTGGTCTGTCCGCTTGACCTGTCTACCAGAGATCAAATTCTGATGTTCTCCGAAGCCGCAGCCGTCGCCAGTCTCCATGGCTCGGGATTCATTAACACGATTTTTTCTCCGCGGGGCATTCCTCTCATCGAAATCCACCATCCCAAATGGTGGGATGGCAGCTCACCGCGTTACGCGCAACTTTTGGGTCATGACTATTGGCATGCCTTTGGTGAGGAGGCTGGAGGAGATCAGGATGTGACCATCAGTCCGACAAAGGTTGAGCGCCTTTTGAGCCATGCCCTGAATGGGAATGCGGTGGATGGGGGGACCTATGCCGAAACCTAAAGTTTTGTATTTTTTCCGTGGGAACCGGGCAGGACTTTCTGCGGAAGTATCTTCCGGCGAGGCGCCAGACGATTTTCTTTATGGAATGAACCATTTCCCAAATTTCGGATTTGACGTGGAATTCGTGGAGGCTGCACCTGGTGATGGGGAGGTCCTGCGTGCCTGCCTTCGTCCCCTTGAGCGGCTGGTGGGGGCAGTTCTCGGCCGGAGTTTCACACTTTCAAATGCGATCATCCATCGGGAAAAGATTTCCAGTGCCGATATTTGCCTGACAACCACGGATGGGAATCTGCTTCCCTTGCTGGCCTTGAAGCGTCTGGGAATCTTGAAGAAGCCAATAATGGGAATCACCCAGGGGCTCTTCGAGTTTGAGGACGGGCACAGGTCCACATTGGGGAGGGGTCTTGCAAGGCACATTCTGGGTTCTCTTCTAGGGAGTGCCTCCCGCCTTGTGGTCCTTGGTCAGGGAGATCTCCAGGCTCTGAAGCGGTGTTTTGGCAGGTATCTTTTGCCGCCTGTGGTGGATGTTCAATTTGGAGTGGACACGAATTTTTGGTCCCCGGCCGACGTTCCGTCATCCGACACCCCACTCGTCCTGAGCGTAGGCTCGGACCGGTTTCGTGACTACGACACCCTTTTTCAGGCTCTCCCAAATCATCGAGTGCGGATTGTAACAAAATTAAAGATTCCTATCGGAGTTGCGGGCCGCAATGTGGAAATCAATGGGAATGTGGATTACTCTGGTCTGCGCGATCTCTATCGCCAGGCTGCCTGCGTTGTTGTTCCCATCAAGGACCAGGGACGCGACTCGGGGCACAGCGTGACACTCCAGGCCATGGCATGTGGGCGGCCTGTGGTTCTCTCCGAAACGGCAGGACTTTGGGATCGGGAGCACTTTGTTGACGGCAAAACTGTCTATTTGGTCCCCCCCGGAGATCCAGGAGCTCTTGCCCGCAAGGTCGAGCATGTGCTTGCCCACCCTGACGAATCACGACACGTTGGCATCGCTGCCAGAAAATTGGTGGAGGCCAGATACTCCAGTCGCATTTTCGCCTCCTCAATGGCCAATCTCTCGCGCGAAATTTTTAACGAAAAATCTGATATCCTATGAAAATTCTTCTCATAGGAGGTGGTGGCTTTGTGGGATCTCACACGGCTCTCCGGCTCCTGGAACTTGGTCATGAACCTCTCGTTTACGATATCTTCGATTCCCAGACCCATGGCGAAGATCCCGCGCAGTCTCCAACACTCCTGCGTCTTGCAGGCAAGGTGGAGGTCCGGAAGGGGGACACCCGGGACAAACCCTCTCTCACGGAGGCTTTGGCCGGAGTTGAGGCCGTATACTATTTTCCGGCAAACACCGGCACGGGTCAGTCGATGTATCGGGTGGAGCAGTATTGCGATGTGAATGTCCGGGGCGCCGGAGTGTTTTCAGATTTGCTTCCAGGACATTCTCACAACATTCGCCGCATCATTGTCAGTTCCACACGTGCGGTCTATGGAGAGGGTGCCGCCAATTGTCCGGAACATGGCCGGGTATTCCCGGCCACCCGGCGTGCCGACGCCTTGGAAAAGGGAGACTTTGAAACCATGTGCCCAACTTGCGGAATACTTTTGAAGCCGCTCCCTTCGCGTGAGACCGATCCCCTCATGCCCGCCTCAGTCTATGGAGTCACCAAACTGGCCCAGGAACAATTGATCGCCTGTATCGCACGAAGCCTCGGAATCCCAACCGTCGTCTTCCGCTATCAGAACGTTTACGGGCCGGGTCAGTCGTTAAAAAACCCCTACACAGGCATCCTTTCCATTTTCTCCCAACTGCTCATTGCGGGGCGCCGCATCGAATTGTTTGAAGATGCCCTCCCGACCCGTGATTTTGTTCATGTCGATGACGTTGTGGAGTACAATATCCGCGCCTTGGAGTCTCCAATCGAAGGTGTCTGTACCCTGAATGTCGGAAGCGGCGTGCGGTCAAACCTCACAGAGCTTGTGGAGGCTCTTGCTTCTGCGGTAAATCGCGAGGCCAACTATTCGAT
>JBGSVX010000341.1:0-9735 GCA_041752795.1 Terrimicrobiaceae bacterium | reverse complement strand
GCGGATTGGGAATGGATCGGGCATTCTAAGATTATTCGGTCCTGACAAGCAGGACCCTCCAGGAGAGGCACAATTTGCACAGATGCGGGGCCATGCGTGAAGTCCTCTTTTGGAGGGCTCTGCTTGTCAGAGCCGCGTCTTTCCCCTCAACCCGGTCCTGACAGCCGAACGAAGGGAGACAGGCTTGCCGCAGGCAAGAGCGCAGCGTCCAACCAGGACCCTCCAACGGAGCCACATTGCCATGGAACAACTTCCTTCCAAGAAACCCTCCGCTGGAGGGCTCTGGTTGGACGCTGCGCTCTTGCCTGCGGTAAGCCTGTCTCCCTTCGGTCGGTTGTCAGAGGCGGGCCCGCAATTTCTCACGGATGGCTTCCAATTCGAGCACGGCGTGAAGGTCGCGCGGGCGTTTCATTGCTCGCTTGGCATCAATCATGGCATCCAAATCTAGAACACGGATTTCCGCGTCTCCAATCTGCACCCCGACACTCCGGGCCAGACAAGACTCATAATTTCCAATACCCTTGATCTCCCCAAGGCAGTCAAGCTGCCCCCAGTCGGTGGAAAGGTAGAGATTGTTGATTCCACCGGCATCAATCTGCTCTCGTGTCAATGGAAGGCGCTGGGGAGTCATTCGATGGACAGGATGCAAATCCTCCAAGGCCTCAAAAAGTGTGTGGAGGTTTTCGAGGTTCATTGCACAAACAACATCCACGTCCCGGGTCACGAGATTGGAACCATGTGCGACAACACCAAATCCTCCGGCAAGGACGAAACTCACGTTCCGCTCATGCAGGCGGGAAACCAACCTTTTAAGGTTAAGCATGGAGCAAACTCCCTCGAAGAGATGTCGCTAACTCGAGAGCAGCAAGGTTTTGCTCAATCCTCTCCGCAGGACTCAAAAGCAAGCTCTCATCCAACAAAGACAAATCAATTCCGTAGGCCTCAGCGCGTTCACAGGCAGTGAGACCGTCGTCGGTTCTCCAGAATTTCTCCAGTTCCGGCGGAAGGGATTCCATGATTCCAAGATGCAATCTGACGGCTTTGGTTTCAAGCCAACAGATTCCTGAGAAAAGGCCCCATGGTTTTTGCGGGGCGGGCAAGAGCTTGGAAATCGGCGGTGAAAAGTCGGGCTGTCTCGATGGCTTCCTGCCGGGTGCGGCATGAACCATAGGGCAGGCCGCCATGGAAGACCTGATAATAATACGTCAAGTGTTCGGGATAAACCACCGGCTGACCGTCTGCCATCGCCCGCGCAATGAATTCCGTGGCGGTCAGATTATCGCTTTCAACAACAAATGGATCGTGATTGGTTTCCGCAACAGTGAGCGGAATTGGACACACGAGGACTGGGTTTTTTCCGCCGGAGGACCGAAAGTTCACAATCTCTTGCACAGAGGTGAAGATGACACAGGCTCCGGGAATGGCATCCGATGTTTTGAAATCGGGTTCAGCAAATTGATAGGAAACCGCGTTGGCGTAATCCTCCGGTTTGCGGACCCAGCCAGCGATCCGGAAAGGCGAAGATTCCTGAAGCCGAATTCCCATATTTTGCAATTCCAGTCGAACCGTTTCGATGCGGGATCCGCCATCACGGATAATCCCGACGTCCATTCGTGGAGAAGGCGTTCTGAACCGGTGACGCAATTGAAACACCAGATCGCGGAAACTGTCCATCGAATGGGGTGCAGACTTTTTTTGGAAAGAGGCCCGATCACCCAATCCGGAATAAAGCTGACGGAGAGCCCCGGCCATGGAGGAGGACGTATGCCGGGCTTTCCAACGCTCAAATTGCGGCTCACAGGTCCGGGTCAGGGAATCGGACCGAATGTCTTCAAGAATCTTGGAAGCCGCTTCGGAGGCACAATCAAAGAGGCTCTCAGGCTCAAGGATGTCTTTGCCGACCCCAAGCGGGATGCTCAACATTTTTGTGCGACAGGCAGCAGCCTCCATCGCGGATTGCGGGCCGCCTTCCCAGCGCGATGGAATCACATAAATATCGCACGCATTGTAAAGCCGGTTGAGCTCGGTGCGAGGAAGGATGTTGATTCCAAAATCATCCTCGGGAATTTCTTTGCCCACAAACGTGAAGGATACACCGGCTTCGCGGAGCGCGTTGCGGATCCAATGACGTCTTGGGCCGGCCAACAACACATGGATTTTTGCCCCGGCTTGCAGGAGATGAACGCAAATCTGCACAAGCATCTCGGGGGACTTTTGAAATTTTGGCGTTGTGAGGTCGGCTCCTTCCGAGTCGCGGTGAAAATTTCCAAGGATGCAAACGTCATCAGGCAGCCCGAACTCCCTTTTGATGGATTTCCGGTCGGGAATTTCGAAAAACAAATCTTCATCAATTGCGTAGGGGATGTGGATGCAAGGAAGTTTGAGCAAATCAAACTGCGCCTCGGCTTCCGCAGACCGGGCCACCCACAAATCCACCACTTGCTGGGCCTTGGCGAAGGACGGTTGGGTCAAATAAAAAAATGGCGGATTGTCAGCATGGGCGATAACAAACCGACGGGCGAGGACCTCGGGGGAATGGGACCCCAAAGCCGCCCAAAACGGCGAATGCACGACTTGCGACTGGGCAAGAGAGGATTCCCGCGCCACTCCATTCAGTGCTGCCCGGATCAGCCGCAGGTCTTCATCAATGGCCCATCCATGCTTGTCGCCGGAAGTCGGAAAGAAGGTGATCATGTCAGGCATCTGGAGATTGCATCCCGGAGGCTCACCCTGGGTTGCCATCCTATCGATCGGAGTTTTTCTACAGATATCCGGGAGCAGGAAACGTCCCAATCAAAATGTGGGAATTTTCGAATTTTGATGCGGTGTCCGGTGAGTTGTTCCACGAGTGCGATGATATCCAGAAGGGAAGTAGATGTGCCGCTTCCCACGTTGAAGACCCCCCTCTGTTCGCTTTGTCTTAACGAAAAAACCGCCTCCAAAAAGTCGCTTGTGTGAATGTAATCCTTCGTTGACGTGCCATCCCCCCAGAGTGGGAATTCAGTTCCCTCCTTTGCGGCGGACACCAACTTGGGTAGCACTCCCTGAGGTCGGGTGGGGTCATTCGAATCCCCGAGGAGGTTGGTTGTTCTAAGCACCAAGGAGCGTTCGGCGGCCTGCTCCAAGAGAAGGTTTTCGGCAGCAATCTTGCCCCGAGCGTAGGCACCAAGCGGCTTGATCGGGGAGAGCTCGTCAGCGGGTGCCTCCCCGGTGTTTCCATAGACGGCACCACTCGATGGAAAAATGATGAGGCTGTTGGCATCATGGGTTTGCTCGATGACCGATTTCAAAAGCGGAAGATCAATCGATTCCGAATTGGCAGGATTGGCTTCTGCGGTGAAAGGAACTGAACTCCAGGCACAATGCACGAGCACATCCGGAGCAGAGAATTCTTCCATCGCAGAAAACCCCGGCCCGGCCTCACGGGAATACACAATAACTTCCGCGCCACGTTCCCGAAACGCATTCACGACGAGGGGAGCAAGCCGCCCGCGACCACCGGTCACAGCCACTTTCATCCTCCGGACTCCACGATTAGTTTTTGGATCAATCTGCGATATTCCAAACACATCAAGTCTCCCGAGGGCGGAGATGTGAGAAGCTTTTGCCGCAGATCCAGGTAATTTTCCCGTGCGGCAAGCAGAGCATCGCACACATTCCCATGGATCACCACTCCGTATCGCAGCCCATGGGCCACCGTTCCACCGGAATCCTTGTGATAGATCAGAGGAAGTCCGCATTGAAGCCCCTCTACGGGATGCATCGCGCCAGGTTCATGACGGGAGGCAGAGACATAGAGGTGACATTGGCGCAGGATGTCTGCCAATGGTTTTCCGCTTGCGGGGGCGAAGGTTTTCGCGGTTTTCCATGAGATTTCATGTGGCCATCGTCCAACGATCCAAAGCTCAAACCCCGGGAGGTTTCCGGAGGAAATGGCTTCGTCAATTTCCTGGTACACATCAAACCCTTTGGACCAATTATCGGACCAGTGGTGAGTAACCACCCGAAATGGTTCCCCGGCGCGGGGAGGTCGATTTCCAAGGGGGTGAAAAACCGAGGGATCCGCTCCCGGTTCAATCACAGAATGCGGCCTCCCAACATCAAACCAGTGGGCCGAATGGTAGTCCCGCAACCATGCTGACACAAAGACCGTGTGATCCGCGACTTTGTTGGCTTTAGCAAGCAAGGAATTCATGCGGTCCGTTCCCTTGCGGATATCATTGTCATTGATTCGATGGATACAGGGGACAGACGGGAATCGTTTTTTGAAGACTTCCACTTCATGATGAAGAAACGTGGTCCCCGAGGCAAGTCCGGTATGGGTCATGAGAATGCAATCAACCCCGGGTTTTAATTGATGCACCGACCGATAGTTGGAGAATTTGAGGAAACGGCAGGCCTGGCTTGTCCATTGGTTTGCCCCTCCCCATGACCCCTTTCGTGGGACAAGATTCAAAGCAATCGTAGCGACCGGTTTTTTAAAGATCATTGCTGGAAAAAATCACCGGTTTGAACGGTGCTTAGTGGTCCCCTGCGGTAGTGGTCCCGCTTCCATGTTGATCCAATATTCCGTGAACCAATCCGGGCGAGGAAATGCTGAAGAAAAACAGGAATCCGTGAACTGTAGATTTCGAAGATATTGCGGCGGATGCGCGACTCGCCGATATGCAGACTGCTTCGCTGACAGAAGCAGAGATGAAGGCAGCGAAGGTCGCAAGAATCCCATGGTGTCTCCTCATAGAGCAAACGCTTCTGGGAGGGAGCATACCCGGGTTTGAAAACCGGTGATCCCCCGTGTAATCGTTCCATAGAGCGGCCATTCCATGACTCAATGGCCGCAAAATTGTAAAGTTTGGTGATTGTGCGGCTCGGGGGTGCAAGGAAGCCATGGGCAACTCCTGTTGTTTCATCAATTTCATCCACATGAAGACAGGTGCCCATCACCATCCAGTCCCGGTCAAACTCGCCCTCTAGAATTCTTTTCTTGAGGCGTATCAAACCCGAGTAGTCATAAATTTCGTCACCATCCAATCCGAACAGCCAATTCTGGCCGCCGCAAAATGGTTGAAGCTTTCGTTGCGACTCGGAGGGATGATCCACACGGAAGTATGAGGCGTTGGGATGATGATTGGAAAACGACTGAAGGATATGGGAAGTTCCATCCTGTGATCCGTGATCAAATAAAAGAAACCGGTCACAGAAGCCGGCAGCTGATGCAAGTGCCCGCCCTAAAAACCGGTCCTCGTCCCGAACCAGAACCACACCAATAATTTCTTTTGCTTTCAATGGGACTGTTGTGGCTTTCGAACAAAAACTTCATTGCCAAGAAACTCACCGGCCAATTGAAAGTTTTCCTTAAGATAGGCGTATAGATTTGGCGCCCAATTAGGAAAACGAGATTCTTCGGAGCTATTAATTGCTCGGTGATCTATGACAACCACCGCCGGCTCTTTCAATTTTAATAGTCCAATGTGATATGAGTCAAATTCCTGACCTGCCATGGTATTATCTGTGTATAGGTCCCAGAGATAGCTCCGGCGGTCTGTCATGAAATTGATTGTCGGGGAATAAGGATAACAGACAACCCAGTCCGCAGTGCTGGAATTTTTTACAATCACATCCTGCATTTTTGAAAGCGCTTCCGCGTTCGCGGATTTCAGCTTAACAGACACTCCATTGAGAGCGGTAAAAACTGCCGGGCCGTGTTTTTTAGCCGCGATGGTTCCCGCCGATTCCTTTGGCCAGGCGTGTCCGATATGAATCCATATTTGAATGGCCGACATCACAAGAAAAGTTGATGCCAGGGCAACGACCCACCATGGCCCACGCGGTGCCCGGCGAAAGGCCAGGGCAGACGCCACTGCCAAAGCCGGGATAAAGGGAATCATGAATTCGGAAAGATGGGGTGTATCCGGACGAAAAGAAAAATACTGGGGGAAAAGCGTGAGAGCACATCCCACCATAACCAGGACAGTCCAACCATCCTGCCATGGGCCTCCATTTTTGCGGAACCACCCTGCAAACACCGCAAGGGTTCCACCAATGACCATTAGGAATGCAAGAAACGCCGGAAGGTAAATTGCTGCGGCAAAATACCGGTCACGGGATTTTTTTTCGGAAAAGATGGCCTTGATTGCCGGACGTGTTCTTCGTCCATCCGCTACTTCCGGCATAACTGGCAAGGTGCCAGAAACTTCCAACCCGGTGACCGGACTTCCAGAGTTGTCAAGGGACATGGCTTTGATCTCCTTTTGCATTTCCCAATGAAACAATCCGATAAAGGCCGCGTATTGTTCATAAAAGACACCCGCATAGCCTTTCAAATGGGCATGAGCTGCAAATGGAGCATGGACGCCAACAAATGCGGCAATTCCCAGGAGTCCACCGAGCAAACTTTCCCTGAAGCTGGCGCGCCACCGCACGTTTGGTTGAAGAGTGTGAACCACGAGCAGGCCGACCCAAATTACCGACATCAAAAGCCCGACCTCAATTCGTATGAGATAGGTTAGTCCAAGCACGGCACCCGAAACAGCGATCAGAAAAATGCGCTTCTTGCTTGAACTCACTGGCAGAATAAAAGCCGAGACAAACGCAAGTTGGTTTCCGACCGGCATGAGTCCCATGTAATTCCTGAAGAGCATTCCCGGAATAAGGATCAGAAGAACTCCCGTTGCCAAAGCCAGCAGTCCACTTCGGGTTACCCGCCAAACCGTGGCCCACGCAAGAAGGGATGTCAGCGTGCAGATACCAAAAAAATAAAATCGCATGGCAAGGTAATCCGGTCCTGAAACTTCGAAAAGCCACGCAATCGGCCAGAACCAAAGCACATTATACCCAAGAAACGTGTCGGCAATCGGGCGCTGACCCTCCATGAGGCGCATGGCGATCACAGCATTTGTGCCGCCCTCGCCCCCGAGATTGAGGCCGCAGTTGAAATACGCGGAGTAATAAGCCACGGCCAGTGCCAGCAGGAGAAATGGCCCCCACTTGCGGGCTTTGTGATCAATAAGACCAATCACTTGATGGGGGTTTTTAAATGAAGCCACGGTACACATTATGGTCAGGGGACTTTTCAACCAACATGAACCACCGGTTCGGTGTTCATGCTGGCTTTCAAAAGATGACCTGAGGCATCAAGAGGAAGTTCAAAGCCACAGGGTTTCACAAAATGTTCAAAAGACAGCGGATATCCCTCTTCGTGTGCGGGGAAATTCGGGGCATCTGAAATTTCGTAGTAAAAGTCTCCTTTGAGCGGAGCGGTATAATTTCCATAACGATTTCCTTTGCGCACCTTGGCCTTGGATCCCATGGAGTCATTGATAATATCAGCGGCCACAGGGCGCATCATCATTGCCTGTTGAAGAGCGAGGCCACTTTGGTCAAATTGTAAAATCATATCATCTTCGGCACCCAGAGAGGAATCAATGAGGCAGGCTTCACCGCGTGCCGTTTTCCATTGACCAAGTTGCTTCCAGGTACTCCGGCGGGTCAGCGAAGGAATTCCAGAACCGACAACACCAGGCAGCATCCAGCCAGCCGTGCGCAGGTAAAAGCCATTGGGGCCCTGCACTTCCCGCTGAAAACGGAATCGGGCCTTGCGATGGAGGAGGTCTCCGCCAGC
Organism: Terrimicrobiaceae bacterium; assembly: GCA_041752795.1. Lineage (GTDB taxonomy): Bacteria > Verrucomicrobiota > Verrucomicrobiia > Chthoniobacterales > Terrimicrobiaceae > JAJTZA01. The sequence continues at coordinate 2,114 of JBGSVX010000341.1, read as the reverse complement.
GTGCCGCCATGCCACCCATTTCGATGGACCAAAAATCCTTCGCAGGGTTCTGTGGCGCAAAAAATTTATTACGACAGACCCAATTTCGGGATTTGCCTCCAATGTGGAAATCAGATCGCGCAACCAATGCCCCCGCACGACAAATTGAACATCCTCGGGCCAGATCAGAACGTATTTCCCGGTTGCACGTTCGACAATTTCATTCATGGCTTCGGCATGAGTCTGGGTTTTGAACCACTTCTGTCCGATCCAGTCCCGGGAGTTGATATAGGAACGCAGTCCGGGTTCTGCAGAATTGTTGTCGCTGACGATCCACTCAAGGTTGGGATAGTCAATGCAAAGACGGGCAGATTCGAGGGTTGCACGGAGATAGTGAAGGCGGTTCCAACTGATAAATGCAAGGGTAACAGGAGGAAATTCCATGGAAATGCGGTTGCGCGGGGACTGATTCAAAAACTTAACGTTTTCCGCGCATTAGGACCCACAGCCATTCTTCATCACGCTCAACGTGGATGAGTTGACCGAAAATCCCAAGCATTTTGACAAACACATCCTCGGTGCGCTCCCATGCTACCGCTTCGAAGGGCCCACCTCCGCCTTCCATATTCGCTCCCAATTCGTAGAGAACAAACCCATCGGGCTTGATGGCCCGCGCATGCTCGCGAAAAAAGGCGTCGAGATCAAAGGCATGGTCCACACAATTGGTGTAAAGCAAATCAAGGGAATCGTCCACGGTATCCAGATGCATGAAGTCTCCAGGTTTCACCAAGGGATTGTCCTCGCCGGGATTGAGGTCAATCCCCCAGGCGTTGGCAAAGCCAAGGTCCCTCAGCACTTCCACTTCGGTGCCCTGCCTTGCCCCGCAACAAAGGATTCGAGAATCCCGGGGCAACAGGCCGGGAAGATGACGGAACCGCCTGTAAAACTTCATGCGGTAGTTTAAAATATCCGTGTTTGTAAAACCACCTTTCGTCTTAAGCAGTTCCTCCAGCTTTAGCTTTTGATGGGTCAGATATTCTTCGTAGTTTTCGTAGTCCCGCGTTGAAATTCCTTCCTTTTTTCCGGATTTCCACCCTCCCTGCCCGTGATGCTTTTCACGAAGCGGGTGCTTGTCCCTTTCATGCACATAGCCGGGATCCCGGAGATTCCTGAGCTTCCGATAGTGACCAAAGCCGCCTGGTGTCACCGCATAGAAGAATGTCTTGATAAAAAATGCGGCGTGTTGAGGCAGATACGAGAAGAATAATTTGAGTTTTTTGATCATGGTTTTGGAACTTGGTTTGATAAATGGGCTCTGCGGGATGCCCACAGAAATTCGGAGGCACCCTCGATATAAAGGAGATCATGTTTGAAAGTCGCGACATAGTGGCGACAGACCGAAGACCGGCGACGAAAATTGTTCCAACTGATTTCGTATTCAGGCGGCAGGAGTCCACCCTTCCCGTGGTGAGAGCCGAAAACGGCAAAGAGACTTTGTTCCAGGAACTGGAAGTCCCTCGCAGTGGCAGCGCACCGCTCCAGAAACAATTCGGCAAGTTGCAAGTCCACATGAGGACGCAGCATGAGGTCAAGACCGCTGTTCACTTTTTTCCAAAGTGAAAACCCGAGGGCCGACTCAATCTCTTCACGAGGGGAGGCATATTTTTCGTTCGTATCCTCCATGAACCAAAAGCCCTCATGCTCTCCTGAAATCCATCGCAGTAGAAACTCCGGCCGTTGAAAAAAGACAATATCGCTGTCCATTACCACATACTTGTCGTGCGGTGCAAAACGATGGGTGTCAAAAACCTTTAGGAACCAATTGTGTTTTACTCGATTTGAAAGGCAGGCCGGGAGGGAGGAAAGGCTTTCCTGCATCACAGCATCTGCGTGGGATCGCCGGATGATTGATGCATCGGGGAAATTCGCCTCCAACTCGGAAATCTCTGAATCTGTGAGCGAACCATCTTCATGAATTATGGGCGACCATGTTTTTCCCGTATGGAACTCGAAACTCCGCAGGGCAAGCTGACCCATCAGGAACCCGTCCCGGCCAAGAACCATGTGAAGGGAAACGGGAGCCTCGTTTGCGGGAAGGGCCAGCCTGCGACGCACGGCGGTTTTTGCAAAAACAT
>JBGSVX010000340.1:0-5730 GCA_041752795.1 Terrimicrobiaceae bacterium | reverse complement strand
ACGAATCGGTCACGAAAGAAGATTTTTTCAAAGCGGTGGAAGCGCTGGTGCTCGCTCTTTCCAGTGGGGAGGGATTGATATGATTTTGGTGCTGCGACAGGCAAGAATCCCCATGATGGGAAGACATCCCGTGGATATTGTGCTCAATCACGGTCAGATCGAATCCATTCAGAAACAATATGCTGGCCCTTCCGACGAGGAAATGGATGCTTCAGGAAATTTGGTGCTGCCCGGCTTTGTGGATTCCCATGTGCATTTCAATGAGCCCGGCCGAACGGACTGGGAGGGGCTGGAAACCGGCTCAAGAGCACTGGCAGCAGGTGGCGTCACCACCTTTTTTGATATGCCTCTGAACAGTTCGCCACCGGTTCTTTCCGCGAAGGACCTCATCCGGAAAGCCCGGATTGCTCAGAAAAAGTCCTGTGTGGATTTTGCACTTTGGGGCGGTTTGGTTCCCGGAAATCACACAGAGATTGCCGGAATGAAAAAGGCGGGAGCCATTGGAATCAAAGCATTTCTCTGTGACAGTGGACTTTCGGAGTTCCCGCACGTTGATCGCAAGGCACTCAGGCAGGGAGCTCTCGCCTGCAAAAAGGCCGGGATTATCCTGGCTGTGCATGCCGAGGATCCGGAGCAATTGCAAAGGGCCTCCGTGGCAGGGACTGACTGGAAATCCTTTGTGGCGTCACGTCCGGAGGCCTGTGAGGTGGCCGCAATTCGAAATGCGCTCGAAATCGCCGGGGAGACCGGCTGCCGTCTGCACATCGTGCATGTGAGTTCGCCGGAGGGGCTGGCCTTGATTCATTCAGCAAGGACCCGTGGGTTGGATGTCACCTGCGAGACGTGTCCGCATTATCTGCTCATGGACGAATCCGCAATGGACCGAGTGGGTGCACTCGCAAAATGTGCCCCTCCCCTCCGGTCTGCAAAAACAGTTTCCGCACTTTGGAAAGCTGTGAAATCTGGCCGAATTCAAACCATCGGGTCTGATCACTCCCCCTGCCCTCCCGCCAAAAAATTACAAATGCCATTTCACAAGGCATGGGGAGGAATCAGTGGCTGCCAACATGCCATGCCCCTTTTTGTGCAGGCGGCAAGGTCCAGGAGAATCCCATGGGATCACATCACCGAATTAACATCCGCCCGTGCGGCCAGACGATTCGGCCTGTTCCGCAAAGGCCTGCTCATGCCAGGAGCCGATGCGGATCTGGTCATTCTACAAAAAACAAATCCCGTCCCCATCAAAAAATCCGGGCTTTTCACACGGCATGCAACCAGCCCATACGTTGGCATGCCAATCGAGTGGAAAGTTGTCGCGACCATCGTGCGCGGAAATTTGGTATATCACCGGAACAAACACTCCGACTCTTTCCGTGGAAATTTTTTGCAGCCAGACATCTAACCCGAACACCTCATGAACTCACCGCTCTTTGGATCCACCCGCGCAAACGCCGGAACGAAACATGCCTTTATCACCCCGGATGGTTTTGTGCCAAGCACATGGCCGGGCTCACAAAATGTGCGCGTGTTTTTTCTCATCACCCCAGCCATGGGAGCCAGCTTTGTGCAATTTCACGCGGTGTGGGATTCCGCAGGCTCGCTGCCTCTGCCACCACGTGAAGGAATCGAGCGCTTTTTTTATGTGGTGGATGGAACTATTCAACTTTCGGATGCCACAGTCATCAGCCCGGGCGGGTTCCTTTTTTTGCCACCGGGGGAATCGGAAAATCTGATGGCGACCGCAGGTGCCTGCATCACAGTTTTTGAAAAACGTTATGAACCATGGGAGGGATTGTCTGCCCCGGCGCGGCTGATCGGACATCAGGATACCTGCACTGCGTCACCATTTCTGGGAAATCCGGGTGCCCTCCTGCAACTCCTGCTACCCGACGAACCCTCCCACGACATGGCTGTAAACATTTTCACCTATCAACCGGGCGCCACTTTGCCATTTGTGGAGCGTCACATCATGGAACATGGACTCCTCATGCTCGAAGGAGCCGGCATCTACCGTCTGGAAAATGACTGGTATCCCACGCAAGCGGGAGATGTGATCTGGATGGCTCCCTACTGCCCTCAGTGGTTCGTCGCCATGGGCGACCAGCCGGCCCGTTACCTCTACTACAAAAATGTGAACCGGTTGCCGGGTTTGTGATGACCATTCGAACCGACCGCCTGCTCGTTGAGATTAACAAACTCGCGGAGTTCTCGGCTTCCCCGGCCCCGGCAGTTACACGTATTGTCTATTCCAAGGAGGATATCGCAGCCCGTGAGTATTTGACGGGGAAATTTGAGGAAGCCGGACTCGCGGTGCGTGTGGACGGAGTGGGCAACACGTTCGCGCGTTGGACCGGACATGACCCCTCCCGCCGACCCATTGCAACCGGCTCCCATGTTGACGCAATTCCCAATGCAGGAAAATACGATGGAGTGGTCGGTGTTCTGGGGGCACTTGAGGCGATTCGCGCTTTGAAGGATTCCGGATTTGAGCCTGCCGCCTCTTTGGAAATATTGCTCTTCACGGCAGAAGAGCCTACCCTCTTTGGCATCGGATGTCTGGGAAGCCGCTTCCTCAGCGGACGCTTGAACGCCAATTCCCGCCTCATCGATTCTTCAGGAAAATCCCTCGATGTATGGCGAAAATCCGCAGGTTTCCACAACTCACTCGAACAGGTCGCCATGGAAAAAAATTTCTATGAAGCCTTTATCGAATTGCACATCGAGCAGGGACCGATTCTGGAGCGGGAAAATTGCCAGATTGGAATTGTCGAAAAAATCGCGGCACCTGCGGCCTGCCGATTGATTTTTGAAGGTGAGGGCGGGCATGCGGGTGCCGTGCTGATGCCGGACCGCAAAGACGCGCTGCTGGGCGGCGCGGAGGCGGCGATTGCCTTGGAGCATTTTGTGAAATCCCTTGGCTCGGCGGATGGGGTCGCCACCACCGGGGTGTTTGACATTCTTCCCCGGGCCATCAATTCCGTGCCCTTTCGGGCGACTTTGGAAATGGACATCCGAGACACGGACCTTGCCGCACGACAAAACGTGGAGGCCGCCATCCGAGCCGAGGCCACTGAGATCGCAAAACGCCGGAATCTGCAGGTCAGTTTTGAAACCATCAACTCGGATCCTCCCGCCATCTGCGATGCCCGGTTGATTCAGATTATTTCAGACGCATCAAACGGGTTGACGACAAAGTCCCTGATCAGCCGCGCTTACCATGACAGTCTCTTCATGGCGCTTCTGTGCCCCACAGCCATGATTTTTATTCCGTGCTTTCAGGGCTACAGCCACCGACCGGATGAATTTTCCAAACCCGAAGATCTCGAAGCCGGCGTCACCGTGCTCGCAAGAACCCTCGCGACTCTCGCCTCCTAATTTTTTCTTTTGATGTATTTTTCGAGGTGCGCGTGAAAGCCGCCCATATCGATCTTTTGACGACTGAGCAATTCAAGGTCTCGGGACCGGGGAGCAACGGTCAGAGGATTCACAAAAACCAAACGGCCTCCGGGCTTTAAAGCTTTTGAAGCACTCACAAAAAAATCGGCAATAAGTTGCTCGAGATCGGGGATGGGCACCCGACGTCCCATGGGAGGATTTGTCATCACCAAGGAGAACGCATTCTGCACTTTCTCGGCATCACGAAAATCCGAGCAAAGAAAATTGCTACTGATGTGATCGAGTCCCGCCGCATCAAAATTCTTACGTGCAGATTCCAGAGCCTGACTGCTGCGGTCCGTGCCAAGGACTGACTTAACCCCACCTCGCAAGGACCGCTCAATCAGTTCCAGCCCGGACCCGCAAAAGGGATCCCAAACGGAATCTGCCTCGTGAAGCCCCGCCAACCGGGCCATGCACGCAGCAAGCGGAGGATGTGATGCAGCAGGAACATCGCCCTGACGATACGCAAACCGAGGATCCGGACGCAACCGCGGCGAAATTTCCAAGGCCGCCGGGTAATGGTCAGGGAAAACATTGACCTGCCAAAGGGCATTTCGGGAGTCATTCAAAAGCGACGGACACAGTCCATAAACTTGATCTGCGAGGGTTCGGATGGCCTGACGTTGGTGGCCCCTCGCGATAAACTCCAACCGGTACCGAACCGGTCCCTCAGTAAACATTTCGAGCAGAGGCCTCGCATTAACGATCGACTGCGCAAACGAAACAATCGTTCTGGCGCTCGTTCGTGCGGCCTCAGGAACAAATCCAACCGAATGAAAACACCGCAATTTGAAAAGGTCTCCCAGGGAAAATGGTCCTTCGGGCACAAGGTGCAAATACCCTCGTCCCCTCGCCTTCTGGCGAAAGGGGAACCCGGCCTTTTTTGCCCCTTGAAATTCCTCCTCAAGAATTTCTTCCAACCCCCGGCGACAATTCAAAACCACGCCAAGACCCCCAACATCCTCCAGACTTCGGTGCATGCACAACGTCCCCGGAGAGGAGGTTCTTGCAATGTTGGCCTCCAGCTTCCGTACGGTTTGAGTCCCCAAATGAGAGGCAGAAAGGGTTTCCAAGGAGGCCCGCCCGCCGACCTTTTGAAGGGTCTTCGCAACGGATTCTTTTTCACGATCCGAAGTGGCTGATTCCAAAACTGAAAGAAGCGCGTTCTCTGCTTCGAAACCTCCCCCAAGTTTGGGAAGCGCGTTCATGGCATAACGCCGGATCTTTTCTTCGGGATCGCTCAGAAGCCGGTGCAACCACTCCCTCGCACGTGCCTTCTCAGAATCATTGCCACTCTCGGAGAAGACAACACCGACTGCCCGAACAACTGCCACACGGTCCATGCGCCCTCGTACATCTGCTGCATCAAAAGCTGCCACTTCGACGGCCCAGAGATCCTCGCATGATAAAAGGCGAAGCCTCTGATAGTGCTCCTTGGCAGGATTATTTTTTTTCATGACCGCTCACCACGGCCCCTGCAAAAAAATGCGGAGCCAGTTCCAATCCCACCAAGGTCAAAATCCTTCAGGCTCGCTTGCCACCAGGCTGTGGCTTAGGCTTTTCCTGCTTGGGTTTTTTAACTTCCTTGCGCTTGCTGTTGTTTCCTTTGCCCATAATTTTTTTAAAAAACCAAGTCGACCTATTCGATCTCCGCCGTGGTCTCTTCGGTTTTGTCGTTATACAAAAGGGTGATCTTGGAAATTTCGGTCAGATTAAAACCCAGCCATTCCACAGCATCCCCGCCATCGACCCAGATAATCTTCAAATCCCACTTGGAGGCTTCGGCTTTCGGACTGAAGGTGATGTCCACGGACTCTTCATCCTTGATGCTGCGCGGCAGTTCCACCTTGTCCGTCGATTCCCACTCTTCCTGCGAGGACGGCGCAATGTAGATTTCCTTGATCGAGTAACCGGTCTGATTGATCAGTGTAAAATCCAAATTGCTTCCAGCAATTGCCGGGGAGAGTGTTGCGAGGACGACAGCAAACAACGAAAGAATCAAACGATGAGTCATGCGCATGTCTTCTCAGCCCTCGCGCCAAAGTCAAGGAGGGAATCCCTTGTGGCAACAAACTCACGTCATTCCCCCAAACGCATCAGCTGAAGTCGCGGAGGGATTTCCGGATTCCATGGGTTGATTTCAAATTTTCCATCCTCAAGGAGCACCAAATGCCCATGGATGAGTGCCCTCACCGCTTCCATATCCAGTCCCATGTGGACCAGCGGATAGGACTCCAAATTTTTTTGCGCGAGCTGGAACAACCGGAAGGCCGGTTGCAGTCGGCGTCCATC
>JBGSVX010000339.1:0-2057 GCA_041752795.1 Terrimicrobiaceae bacterium | reverse complement strand
GTGCGGGATCGAGCGCGACATGAAAGCGCAGTCGTTTTTTGTGATGGATGAAAATTTCCTTGTTCACAAAAAGCGGGCGATGCGGCTTCTGGAACTCATGGAGGCCAACAACAAGAGTTGGTCGCTGTTTGTTTTCAGTTCAGCGAATGCCCTGCGTTTGTATTCCATGAAGGAACTCGTGCGGCTCGGGATCTCCTGGGTTTGGATGGGCCTTGAAGGCAAGGCAAGTCAGTACAATAAGCTGAGCGGCACGGACACCCACGCGCTCATTTCCGAACTTCAGTCCCATGGCATCCGCATCCTTGGTTCCACGATCATCGGACTCGAAGAACACACGCCGGAAAATCTGCCGGCCGCCATCGAACACGCGGTCTCCCACAATACAGAATTCCATCAGTTCATGCTCTACACCCCGGTGCCGGGCACCCCGCTTTTTGAAGAGCACCGCAAAGCCAATACCCTGCTCGACCCGGATTGCAAGGACCCCTCGGACGTGCATGGTCAGCTACGCTTCGCCCACATTCACCCGAACATTCCCGCGGGCGAGGAATCCAAGTTTTTGGTTCAGGCCTTCACCCGTGATTTTGAGGTCAATGGCCCGAGTGTAATGCGCATGGCCCGTGGCACCCTCAATGGTTGGGTGCGCTATGCGAAGGACCCCGATGACCGCATCCGCCGCAGATTCCGCCGCGAAGGAGAACCCCTCCGCCTCCAATACCCGGCTGTTGTCTGGGCAACCCGCCAATGGTTTAAAAATGATCCCGTGCTGCGAAAAAAAGCCGATGACCTCCTCAAGGACCTCTTCCGGGAATTCGGACCCGCCGCACGTCTGGCAGCGAGTGTCGGCGGGCGTTTGCTCTACAAAAAAATGAAGGCCGAAACAGGCCCGAAGACAATCCTCGAACCGCCAACCTTTTACGAAAGCCTGGCCGCCAGCCCGGCGTGAGGTGGGGGTAGCAGTTTGGTCAGCCAAACCTGCGTTGTGGGGACCGCATCCCTCCAAGGCAAACCCCGCAAGGATAGAACCTTACCCCCCCACTGCGGAGACGGTGCCGGGTTTGGCGGAGGAGATGGCCGAGACGATCTCCGGCATCAAGGGCAGAAGGTCTCCGAAGCGGTTGGACCTGGCACGCAACACGACAAGTGCGATCCGAAACTTGGGGAGAGATTGTTGGAATGAAAGGTTTCGGTCCATGGTGACAAGCACGTCGAACTCAATTTCTGCGAGTGCCAGCAGATGACCGTTTGTTATCCCAGCCCAGCCACGCTTGGAAACAGTCGTGGCACAATGCCCTGCAAGGTGTCGCAGAATCCGCCGGTCCACGCACTCATCAAGCAGCACACGCATGGGCTGCCTGTTCGAAAGTCAATCGTTTCGATTCTTCAAGATAAGCCACAACCCGTTCCTTGGTGACAGTCGGAAAACCATCCAGAAACTCATTAATCGAATCACCCGCTTCGATGTAGTCCAGCAGCGTCTGCACCGGCACGCGGGTGCCAGAAAAACACGGTGTTCCCCCCATGATTTCAGGATCGATGGAAACAATTGCCGTCTTCATGCTCGGATCCTCGCACAACCGACACATATTGACAAGCAATGGAGGCGCCGTTCCAAATTAACTGCCCCCCCACTTCTAATCGCACCCCCCTTGCGTTTTCCAGAGCGTCCGCAGGCTGAGAGCCTGATCCCGTTTTGCGAGGCGGCGGCCGAGGTTGTCGCAAACGAGGGGGCAATGATACGTGGCGGGTGGTGTGGCACTGAGGGCCTCGTAGAGCAAGATTTGACGGGCGGTGGAGGTGAGGAGGTCTTCACCGCGGACGATTTCGGTGATGCCCATGGCGATGTCGTCCACGACCACGGCCAATTCGTAGGCGGGAATATCGTCACGGTTCCAAACCAGAAAATCTCCCAAATCGGCAAGGGTGGTTTTTTCAATCCATCCAAGCCGTTCGTCAAAAAAGCGAATGGTGCGGTGATCCGGAACTCGAAATCGCCAATTCGTTCCGGTGGGTGTGGGAAAGTCCGATAACTGAAACTCTTTCGTGCGCCACGCGAC
>JBGSVX010000338.1:0-6951 GCA_041752795.1 Terrimicrobiaceae bacterium | reverse complement strand
GGCTCTGTGGCCTGCTCCGGAGGCTTGGGCGGGGCCAGCAATTCTTTCAGGCGGGAGACCCAGTTGCCAAAATCCGGATGTTGGGGATAGGTGCGGATCAACACGAGAATTTCCGATGTGCCACGATTTTTCATACCGATGAGGATGGTGTCGTTCGCCTTGGAAAATTGCATTTTCGGGCGGTTGATGGTGTTGAATTTGTCGGCGGCATCCGTCAGTCGGCCAGTGGAAATGCGATCGGCCTCGTATTGCATTTCAAAATCCCATGTGCCCGGAAGCTGGGGGCTCTTCGTGGTGCGATAAACGGATCGCACATTTTTTTCGAGAATCCCCGCGAGGTTGCCGGGAGAAGCTTCCCAATCCTTGCCCGCATCGAGCCATGGGCCAAGATTTAGCCACTTCGTCAGGACACTCTCATTGACCCCTTTGTCCAAAAGCTCTTTCACAAGATCAGGAGTGTGATTAGCTTTGGTCAGTTTTTCCCGGAACTCACGGAGTTGGGCGGCGTAATCGAAGGAAGGCTTCGCAAACTCTTCCCCATTTTCTGCGCCTGCACGTGCCATGGTCAAAAGCAGGTAGCGGATATGAAACGCCAGGGCTTCCTGGAATTCCGAGGATCGGAAGAGTTCTGCATTCTTCTTTTTCCAATCAATGAATGCCGGGACCTTGTCCTTGAGCCCCTCGAAGCGGGTTGCTTCAACCGCTTTTTCGTAAAGGTCCACGGCCGTGGGGCCTCCATTGGCACCGGTTCGCAGCAGGTTTTCTGAGGCGGATCGGGCTTGTTTGATGGTCTGTTTTTGTTTGTTCTCCAGCGCAGTGATTTCTCGCAGGATGGCGTCTGAATCTAGCGCCGGCCCATCCTGCTGGGCATGAGTGAGAGGAGCCATCGAAACGAGGAACAAACAGACCAACCGGGGGAGCTTTGCCATGGTTTCTGTTTATAGATTCCAAGGGGTTTGTGCAACATTCGGCTTTGATTTTTGCCCAGTTTCTGGTTCATCCCAGACATGGTGCTCACCTGGCTATCCAAATATCGGGACTTCGGCCTGCTTTTGCTCAGGCTCGGAATCGGGGGAATGATGATTATGCACGGCTGGCCGAAACTTGCAGGCGGCGTGGAAACATGGACAAAACTGGGTGGTGCCATGAGCCACTTGGGCATCACGTTTCTGCCAGCATTCTGGGGATTCATGGCCGCTGCCAGTGAATCGGTCGGAGGAGCTCTTCTCATCCTTGGGTTTTTATTCCGTCCCGCCACAGGCCTCCTGTTTTTCACGATGCTCGTGGCAGCAGTCATGAAATACCGAATGAGCGGTGGAGTCTTTCTGGAATGGGCCTGGCCAGCCGAATTGGGCATTGTGTTTCTGAGCCTGTTTTTTATCGGAGCCGGCCGGTTCAGCCTCGACAAGTCCTGAGATGTCGCCGGTTGTCTGGTATGTCCTTCCTTTGGTTGCCCTGGCGGTGTGGGTCCTTGCGGCTTTCAACCGGGGCATCAAATTGAAGAATCAACAGGCCGAGGCCTGGAGCGGGGTGGATGTGCAATTGAAAAAGCGTCATGACCTCGTTCCGCCGCTTGCGGAGAGCGTGCGGGCCTACAGCGCCCACGAATCCGGGGCATTTCATGATGTGGCCCTCATGAGAAGCGAGGGCGAGACCGTGAAGACCATGCGGAAATTAATTGCCCTTGCAGAAAGCTATCCCGACCTCAAAGCCTCGGAAGCGTTCCGTCAGTTAATGTCCCAACTCGTAACCATCGAAGACGATCTCCAATACGCGCGGCGTTACTTCAATGGCAGCGTGCGCGACTTCAGGAATTTTGCAGAGTCCTTTCCCACCCTCCTCATCGCAAAACTCTTTCATTTCCAACCCGGAGATTTTTTTGAAGTGGAAAGCGTATTAGAGCGCAGTGCGCCGGATGTGAACGTATGAAACATCTCCTCTGCCTCCTTGCGGTATTTCTGTGTGCGGCCGGCTTGCATGCCGAGGAGCGCATCCTTGATTTTGCGAGCCGCGTGGTCATCGAAAAAAGCGGGGAAATTGAGGTCCGCGAAACCATCAAGGTCGAGGCCGAAGGCAATGAAATCAAGCGCGGGATTTACCGGGATTTTCCCACGCTGTATAGCGGGCGCTGGGGGCTGAGGCTCCGGGTTCCCTTCAAAGTGTTGGAAGTGACCCGCGATGGCCGGCCTGAGACATGGCGCTCCGAGGGCCGTGCCAACGGAGAGCGGGTTTACATTGGAAATCCTGATGTTCTCCTCGATCCCGGTCAATACACTTACATCATCAAATACCGCACCGACGACCAACTCGGGTTTTTTGATGGATTTGATGAGCTCTATTGGAATGTCACCGGCAATGGATGGGCGTTTCCGATCCTGCATGCTTCGGTGATTGTGGATTTGCCACCTGGAGCCGGCCTGCGCAGCGTGGACGCCTACACCGGCCCGTCTGGAGCAAAAGGCACAGCATGGAAACAGGTGCCCGCCCAGGCGGATGTCAAAATTGAAACCACGGCTCCGCTTCTCCCCGGCGAAGGGCTCACCATCGCAGTCTCCTGGCCACCCGGCTACGTGACGCCTCCGCCAAATCACTATGAATGGATACGCCTGGCAAAAGACAATATGGGTCTCCTGCTAGGCGTCGCAGGCCTTTTCGTTGCGTTTCTTTATTTTCTCGGCGTGTGGATTGCGTTTGGGCGGGACCCTGACCGCGGGGTCATTGTTCCGTTGTATCAGCCTCCCGACGGGTTCGGACCATCCGCCGTGCGATATATGCGGGGGCTCGGCAAAGTCGATGACCGCTCCTTCGCCTCCGAAATCCTTCAACTCGCCGTGCAGGGAGCCATCTCCATCAAACAGGCCGACTCCTACACCCTCACCCGCAATAAAAACTCCTCGAATGTCACGCCGCCGGGTCCCAGCATTTTGAATGCCCTGTTCGGCAGTCGGGGCAGCACATTCCAATTCAAACAAAACAATCACGCCGCGATCAAATCCGCCAAAACCGAGGTCGCAAAAGCCGCTTCGAAGCAGTGCGATTCCATTTACTTTGTAAAAAATAAGAAACTGTGGGTCATGGGCCTGCTCGTCACGCTGATTCCCCTGCTTGTGTCTCTGGGCTCATCTGCCCAACCTGAAGTCGCCATTTTTATGTTCATCTGGCTGGGCATTTGGTCCTTCGGAGTCGCAGCACTCTGCATGCAGGCCGTCGCCTCCTGGCGTCAGGCCGGATGGAAAAAAATTGCTGCGATCCCGATCACCATTTTTTCGATTCCCTTCCTTGGCGGCTGGTTTTTCGGCGCGTTCATGTTGATTCAAGCCACCTCCTACTGGGTCGCAGGATGTTATGTGGCGGGCATTGTCATGACAGCAATCTTCCACCACTTGCTCAAACGCCCAACCGCCGAGGGCCGCAAACGACTCGATGAAATCGAAGGATTCCGTCAATACCTCTCCGTGGCTGAACGCGACCGCCTGAACCTCGAAAATCCCCCTGAACGCACACCCCAACAATTCGAAAAATTCCTCCCCTACGCCTTGGCCCTTGATGTCGAGCAGGAATGGTCGGAGCAATTCTCCGATGTTCTGGCCGCAACCGGATTCAAACCCGAATGGTACGTGGGGCCAGCACTGACAGCCGGAGGCGTCGGCATGTTCGCCACCTCCATGTCCAGCTCCTTCACATCAGCCATCGCGTCCTCCTCCTCCGCCCCGGGCTCCTCCTCCGGCGGAGGTGGCGGCGGCTCCTCAGGAGGCGGTGGCGGAGGGGGCGGCGGCGGGGGATGGTGACATGGAAGTATTAAGTTTTAAGAATTAAGTATTAAGCCCGTTGTCGGGAGATTGGCCATAGAGGGAAAAACAAGATAGTTTCCAATTTCCAGTTTAAAGTTTTTAGCATTTTCCAAGTCCACGCCCGCAATAGCTACGCGAAGCGGTGCAGGCAGGTTGCTACAGCAAACAACATCCGTGACCCCGGTCAACTGGTTGACACCGCTCTTACCGCGTCACGTAACATCGCGAAGTTGCCGAGGCCTGTCGTCAGATCGGGCTTCGTGGCTTGGAAATCCTGCGAAAAAATCCCGAAGCCAAAGGTGGATCCAGCGGGAATATTCTCACGCATTGCAATTCGGGTTGGCTGGCTTTTGTGGATTATGGTTCAGAAACTGGGCCAATTTATGCCTGCCATGATGCGGGGATTCCGATTCAGGTTTGAGTTAATGAGACCCGCCCGCTCAATCAGGGGACAAAACTCACGGCCTGGGAACTCGGTCAACACGTCCTTCCTCACACGCTCATCGCGGATAATGCCGGTGGGCACCTCATGCGGAACGGGATGATGGATGCGGACATTGTCGGCACGGATCGCACGACGAGCACAGGAGACGTCTCCAACAAGATCGGAACTTACCTAAATGCTCTCGCCGCTAAGAACAATGGCATCCCAATTTACGTTGCCCTCCCTTCTTCTTCGTTTGATTGGGACATGCGGGTCCTCTCCTTAGAGAAAGTCGGCCCAGCGGGAAAAGACGGTGGTTGCGGTTTCGCGGAGGGATGGCAGGTGGGCGTGGCCATCGCGGCTGAGGGCCTCGGGGTCAATTCCCATGGCGAGGAGATCCTCTTTTGAATCCGCGACCATTTCATCCAGGATGGTGGGGGTCATTTCCAAATGAAATTGCAGGCCATAGAGAGCATGTCCGTAGCGGAAAAGTTGATTGGGAGTGAGGGCGCTGCTACCGAGTTTCATTCCCCCAGGTGGAATTTCAAAGACGTCGCCGTGCCAGTGAGTGGTCACGAAGGTTTTTGGAAGTCCGCACCAGATCGGGTCATATTCGGAGATCGGGTCCAGCATGACGGGAAAAAATCCAACTTCGCGCACGGGGCTTTTGCGAACTTCCGCGCCAAAGCTGGCAGCCATCAATTGACCCCCGAGGCACAGGCCGATGACCGGTTTTCCCTGGGAAGCGGTGGATTTGATGAGACGGATTTCATCAGAGAGATAGGGATACGTGTCCATTTCGTAAACGCCCTGAGCCCCACCGCCGATAGCAAGACCCGAGTGATGGTCCAGGGAATCGGGGATGTTTTGCCCGAGATAGGGTTTTACAATATCCAAAGCGATGCCGCGTTCGAGGAGGACATCCTCCAAGAGACCGGGCTTGTCGGTTTCGCCATGTTGGACAAAAAGCACACTTCTATTGGTCATGTTGTCACCATCGAAAGTTCATGACGGGAGAATAAGCAAGTTGTGGGCCAACAGATTTTGGAGAAAATCGCGGGAACGGGTTTGCATCGTGGGGCAGGATCGGAGGATAACAGGGAAATGACGAGTGTGACCGTAAATGTTGGGGAAAGGCCCTATGAGGTGATGGTGGGCAGCGGGCTTTTGGGGTCCTGCGGGGCGATGGTTCGCGAGGCGTGCGGGGGAGGTCGTCGGGCGATGGTGATCAGCGACAGCAATGTGTTTCCTCTCTACGGGCAAGCGGTGAGGCGAACCCTTGAGGGAGCCGGGGTTGAGGTTTTCGAGCATGTGGTTCCGGCCGGCGAGGGGTCCAAATCCCTTACCGGGGTGGCAAAGGCCTGTGATGCCATGATTTCTGCCGGCATGGATCGCTCGTCCTTTGCAGTGGCACTTGGCGGGGGAGTCGTCGGTGATCTCGCGGGGTTTGTGGCGGCGGTGTTTTACCGTGGGATTCCCTACGTCCAAATTCCGACCACGGTGCTGGCCCAGGTGGACAGTTCAGTCGGGGGGAAAACCGGTGTGAATGCCCCCGGCGGCAAAAATTTGATTGGGGCCTTTCATCATCCGGCATTGGTGATTGCGGATGTGGAGACCCTTGCTTCGTTGCCGGCTCGTGAGTTTTATGAAGGCATGGCGGAGGTCATCAAACATGGTGTGATCCGCGATGCCGGGTTGGTTCGTGAGGCCGTTGCCGATTCCAAAAATAACCTCGAGTCCCTGATCGCGCGCAATGTTCGAATCAAGGCCACCGTGGTGGCTGCCGACCCCTTCGAAAAAACCGGGGAGCGGGCGCTCCTGAATTTTGGTCACACGGTGGGTCATGCCATCGAGCAGGCCGCAGGCTACGGGCGTTTCCTTCATGGCGAGGCAATCAGCATGGGAATGGCCGTGGCCCTTTTTCTCTCGGTCAAACGCGCAGGCCTTCCACCCAATGAGGCCGGGTTGGTGATTGATACGCTTCGGGCACTCTCTCTTCCGGTGAGAATTCCTGCGGACCTGGCCACCGGAGATTTGCTGGCGGCGATGGCACGGGACAAAAAATTCCATGACGGACAGATCCGCTTTGTTCTGACCTCGCAACTCGGCTCGGCAATTTTGACCGATGGGATGACATCGCCGGAGATCGAAGAGGCCATCGCGGCGTGCCGGGAGGAGTAACTCCGGAATTGTTGAGCGCAAATCGTGCGGAGGGGAGGAACACGGCAGCAGAGTGCCGTGGCTACAGGTCGGACATGCCAATCACGGTTGCGCCCGATGGAGCCACCCCACTCTGCTGGGGCGTCATTCTTTTGCACTTTTCTGAGCTTCGCCTTCCGCGCATGTTTCAGCAAATTCGCGGGTTGCCGGAAAAACGCAGACATGCGAAGTTTGCAGAATGAACCACCTGCACCTTTTGAGCACCGACTTTGACGGCACGCTCGTGGGCTTTTCCTCCGATGGGGCGTGTGGTGGAGCTTTTGCCGAAGTGCTCACCGAGTTTCGGCGCCATGGAGGGCTCTGGGCGGTAAATACCGGACGCAGTCTGGAACATGCCATGGACGGAATTGCCCGCTTCGGGGCTCCCTCTTCCCCGGATTTTTTGCTGACCAATGAGCGGGAGGTATTTCGCAGGTGCCGGGATGGGCATTGGGAGGCGTATGGCGATTGGAACGCCCGCTGCACGGAGATGCATGACGAGCTTTTTAAAAAATCCCAGGATCTTCTTGCGAGAAT
>JBGSVX010000337.1:0-5715 GCA_041752795.1 Terrimicrobiaceae bacterium | reverse complement strand
ATCGCCACAAATGCGAGCAGGCCTGGAGAGAGACTCCTCGCCCCTGAGCACACACTGCCCCCCGTGGTGTGAGTCCGGGGTGCGGGTTCACCATTGATCCAATTCATCGCAAAAACGGCCGGACCTTCGAGGAGTCGGCTGCGCACGGGAACCAACTGACCCCTTTTCACGTGGAAGCGTTCTCCTGTCACAAGGCTCGTGCTCGGAGCCTCGGATTCCAGACCATTGCGCAGCACGCTGACATCTCCCGGCGTGAGGCGGATTTCCAGAAGGCGGTTGCGGTTCTGCTCCACGGCACGTTCTTGTAACCACCTGCCCAACAGCATCAGAAATGTGAAGATCGAAACAAAATCAAAATACGCAAACGAGGCCCGGCCAGCCTGCCATGCAATTACTGACCCGCCATAGGCGACGGCCAAACCGATTGAGATCGGGAGATCGATGTGAAGTTCTCCATGACCCAAAGCTGCCACGGCCCGCCGGAAAAAATAGGTTCCTCCAATCAGGATGCTGAGTGTTGCAATGGCAAAAGCGATTCCCTCAAACAGAGAGGCAAAGGCCTCCCCGGGTTGGAGGCCAAGGTAGCGCGGGAGGGCAAAGAGCATGGCATTGAGGGCGAGTGCGCCGCAGAGGCCCAATTTCCGGACAAGAGGACGCATGCCAGATGGTTGTGTTGATCCAAGCGGACCGAGCAGATAACCAAAACGTCCGGCATCCTGTGCATAGTTCCCAAGCTGACAATGACCCGATTTCCAGCGCAGTCTGATCGTGCCAGCGGAGGAATTCACCTCCGCAGAAACCGCTCCCGGGTGTTCAGCAAAAACGGCTTCCAGCAACCAGACACAACCCGCGCACGAAATTCCCTGAACCTGTAAAGTGAGTTCCGCCGTGTCGCCTTGGGCCTGGTTTTCTGACTCGCTCTGAAGTTTTGTCAGCCAGTCGAGGTCGCGGTCCTGAAAAACCGCAGTCCCCACCGGGGATTTGGTTTCTCCATATTGATAGAAGTCTTCCAGGCCCCGTTTGTGAAGGAGATGGAAAACGAACCGGCAGCCCGAGCAACAAAACTCTTCCTCTCGCTCAGAGGAATGAAACGGAGTTCCGCAGTGCAGGCAGGAGAGGGTTGCCTTTGGTTTGGAAAGGGTCGCATTCAATGGCACATCGGGCACCCGGTGGATGCGGTGTAGGTTCCCCGAACGAGCAAAAGCACAACACTGGCAAGAGCCAGACCACGGCGGATGTAATCCATCCGCACCGGCGAAACGCGCGCCTGCAGCCATGCCAGACGGTTTTGCACGACATACAAAAGCGGAACGGTTCCCAAACCAAAACTCAAAAGCAACAAACTTCCATTTAACGCGGATCCGGAAAGGGCCGCAGCAGCAACCACAAGGTAAAGCGGGGCGCATGGCAGCAAAGGCGTCAGAAATCCAAGAGCCGCCGCCCGGCCCAGCGGCCCGCTCCCACCGGAAAACATTTTCGTCAGCCGTCCTCCGGGAACGGGCAGCCGCAGTTTTTTATCAAACCCAAAGACCACGGCCAAAAAAAACAAAACAAAAATCCATGTCATGCCGCGAGTCGCTCCTCCGGTCAGCGCCACAGAAATTTTTCCGCCAAGCACTCCAACCAGTGCTCCGACGATGGCATAGGATGTCAATCGGGTGGCATGATACAGAAAGGCCGCGCTCTGACTCGCCTTGCCGCAGTTCCCCGTGCAGGCCGCACAGGCCAGGGGACCGCACATTCCGGCGCAATGCAGGCTGGTCACAATACCTGCCAGCAGGGCGGCAACCGGTCCGGTGAGGGCTGGGAGATCGGGGGTCATGGCTCCTGGATTTTTTTTGCAAGAACGGCCTGCTCCTCAGTCGGCGAAAGCCTGCGGTTCGGGATGCTCCCGCTGATTTTTATCGTGGCGATCCATGAGCCGATCAACACCACAAATGCCAAAACCACAAACAGCCACGGCCAGCGGGTCAGCGGATTGCGGGAGCCGTTTTTTGGGAAGGTGTTCATTCGTGAAACGGCCCCAGAAATGGGATTTTGAGTGTGGCCTCGACTTCGCCCGACTCTCCGAGCACATTGACCTGAATTTCAAACTGACCCTGAAAGTCAGCGTTTGGCAGGGTGAGAATGAGAGGTTCCTGGAGTTCCTCTCCGGGCCCCACGGGGTGGACACGCGAGGTGGCCCCAGCAGAAACCAATCCCTTTTGTGGTGAGTCCACTTGGATCGAGTAGGTGTGCTCGGTTGGGCGTTTGTTTGCCAGACGCAGGTAAAAATTAT
This sequence comes from Terrimicrobiaceae bacterium, assembly GCA_041752795.1. Classification (GTDB taxonomy): domain Bacteria; phylum Verrucomicrobiota; class Verrucomicrobiia; order Chthoniobacterales; family Terrimicrobiaceae; genus JAJTZA01. Next base: position 3,437 of record JBGSVX010000337.1, on the reverse strand, counting down.
TCCGGATCGTCTCCGCGTCCCTAATGTAGGGAGCGCCTGGGAGTCGCAGCACAGAGAGGGTGATAGGTTTGACCTGACGCGTCGAAAGAGCAAATACCGAGGCTCCCACCAAAGCAAAAAACAGATACAAAAACAGACGTGGCCTTATGAATTTTGAGGCTCTTCCCGCGAGGGCATTCAGAGAGTCGTGGCGAATAAGACCCTTTTTGCGATCAAGCTTTACCATCACCTCATCACACGCATCAATGCATGCCGCGCAGGCAATGCACTCAAGTTGCAGGCCATGACGGATGTCAATGCCCGTCGGGCAGACCTGCACGCACCTGCGGCAGTCGACACAATCTCCGGTGGTGGCTGAAGGTTTTCCGCGAGGCTCCCCACGATTTTCATCATAGCCAATAACAATGGAATTTTCGTCAATAAGTGCGGATTGCAGGCGGCCATACGGGCACAGCACGATGCAAAATTGCTCTCGAAACCACGCAAAATTGAAATAGAGCGCTGCGCTCATTGCAAACACGAACAGAAAGATTCCCCAATTCTCCAGTGGGGACCGGTGAACCATGTTGTATAGTGTCGGGAGGGACACGAAGTAGGCCATGAAAACGTGGGCAATGGCCGCGGCAAAAAGAAAGAAGATCCCATGTTTGAGAAGGCGCCGAAAAAATTTGCTGAACCCCAGAGGCGCGTCTTCCAGCCTGCGCTGCGCGATGGAATCTCCGTCAATCCACCGTTCAATCCGCCGAATAAAATGATCCAGAAATACTGTCTGTGGGCAGGCCCATCCACACCAGATTCTGCCCACGATCGCTGTGACCAGAAACAAGCTGAATCCCATTCCGGTGATCAAAAAGAACAGGAGCCAAAGGTCCTGAAACATGAGGGTGAGTCCGAAGAGATGGAATTTCCGATGCACCACATCCAAAAAAACTGCAGGAGCTCCTCGAATTTGAATGAATGGCAAAGCCACATACACCGCCATCAATGCACCCGCCACCAAACGCCTTGCCGTCGTCCATGGACCCGAGACATCCGCCGGATGTATGAAGTAGCGCGACCCGTCCTCGTTGATCGTGGTGACCGAATCGGCAGATGGTGCTTTAGGAGTCATTTGTCAAAAGCGGAAAGCGGAAACCGGAAAGTCATGCCGTGCAAAGTCACCCGGCGCGGAGCGCTTTCTCTCCGGTCTCCGCTCTTCGCTTTCCGGTTTTTCCTCACGGTTCCGGGTTTTCGATGGTGGAGTTTTTGCTGATGATGTAGGCAACAACTTCTGCCATGCGCTTCTGGCCGAGAAGCGGCCCCCACTGCGGCATGCCCTTTTCGAGAACGCCATTATTGATGGTGTTCAGGATATCCGATGGGGTCCCGCCATGGATCCATGTGGCATCTGTCAGGTTTTGGCCGATGCCGCCTTTCAGGTCGGCACCATGACAGGCCGCGCAGGTGCTCAAATAAGTTTTTTCACCGGCGGCCACAATGACCGGATCCTTGCTGAAGCTGTAGAGTTGAGAGCCGGTGGGTGGTCCTCCTTGTTTGAGCGAGGCAAGGGTCAGGGCTTCCAACTGACTTTTGACCCGCACCCAACCAGGTGTCATGTGGTCGGTCCAATGAAAATAGGCCCAATATCCGGCAGCAAAAACGATGGCACCATAGAGTGTGAACAGCCACCAATTGGGAAGGCGTTTGTCATACTCCTGAATTCCATCGTAGCTGTGGGGACGAAGTTCGCCGTCTTGGGAATGGTTCTCTGGTGCGCTCATAGGATTGTCTCTTTTTCAAATGGAAGACTGGCATCATGTTCAATCTTGGTGCGGGGAGAGCGAAGGGCTCCCACAAGAAAAAATGTGAAAACCGCAGCACTCGCCACAAAGGCCACCACGGCGATCATCCCGCTCCATTCAGCAAAATGTACTTGATAAAACATGAGTCAGTTTGAGCTGGCTTGTGCCGGTTGTTTTTCCACGAGAGTCTCCAATCCCGGATTGTCTTTCGGGGGATTCGCTGGCGGCTTCGGGGCGTATTTTCCGAGTTGCTGCAAGTAGGCAATCACCGCAATAATTTCGCGGTCCGGTGATATTTGAATGCCCGATTTTTTGAGGTCATCGACGATGACCTGACCTTGGGCGATGGCGTCTTTGTGGATTTCCTCAGCCGTGCGGGGAGGGAAGGGAACTCCCATGGAACGTTGGACGGCGATTTTGTTTTCCAGCGAGGCGATATCGGTTTGCTGACGGTAGAGCCACGGATAGGCGGGCATGTTGCTTCCGACCGATGTGGACCTGGGATTTTCCATGTGCTGAAAATGCCAGAGGTTCGGGTATTTGATGCCGACGCGCATGAGGTCCGGCCCGGTGCGTTTTGATCCCCACTGGAATGGGAAATCATACATGGATTCCGCCAGGCGCCCACTGGCTCCGTAGCGGAGGACTTCACCCACCAGAGGACGAATCATCTGACTGTGGCAATTGTAGCATCCCTCGCGGACATAAATATCCCGGCCCGCCAACTCCAACGGCGTGTAAACTTTTTGCCAGTCCCCATCCTCATTTTTGGTTTGATCGATGAAAACAGTAGGCAGGATTTGGATCATTCCCCCGGTCACCACGGCAACAAGGGTTAACACCGAAAATGGGAGCCAACTCTCAAGGAGGCGTTCATACCACTGAGACCATTTGGCCCCGGAAATGCCCATATGAATCATCGCGACCAAGGCGGTTTCCACCAGCAGGACAAAGGCGATGGTGCTCACCACTCCCTGACTAACTCCCCAGAGCCCACCGAAGAGGACGAGCAGGAAGGAATAAAGCACCGGAGGATTGATGATGCTCGCGATAAGAGACATGCCTTCCTTTGCGGGCACATCAGGGACCTCCACTTCAATGGTTGTCCGGGCGGCCTTGCCGGAGCGCACGGTCATGAAGATATTCCATGCAAGGGCAATGAATCCCAGCATGAAGATGCCTCCGCCCACGGCGCGTGTGACCCACATGGCCTGCGAGGCGGCGACCGCATCCAGGAAATTGGGGTAAGCGAGCACACCCTCACTCGTCACCGAGTTGAGCATGAGCCCCTGCGTGATCCCGGAAACCCACATGGATGCCACGTAGAGCAGGATGCCAATCATCCCAGTCCAGAAATGCAGGTCGGCGAGTTTTGTTGAATAGAGTTTGGTGTTCCAAAGCCGGGGGGCCAGCCAATAGAACATGCCGGCTGCCATGAAACTGTTCCAGCCCAGTGTCCCACTATGCACATGGCCGATGGTCCAGTCCGTGTAATGGGAAAGGGAGTTTACGGAGCGAATGGCAAGCAAGGGGCCCTCAAATGTGGCCATGCCATAAAACGTGACTCCTGCTGCAAAAAACTTGAGGACCGGATCGGTGCGGAGTTTGTGCCATGCTACGCGCAGCGTGAGCAAACCGTTGAGCATGCCGCCCCAG
>JBGSVX010000336.1:0-1601 GCA_041752795.1 Terrimicrobiaceae bacterium | reverse complement strand
GAAATGTTTGACGAAAAACCTGATTTCTTCGCTCTCGTAAACCCCGAGGTTCAAGGCTCCGGAGACGACCGGATCCTTTGAGTTGAGACAAATTTTTGCGCCATGGATAGTGATCTGGTTTCGGATGATTGATCGCAGCGCCGCATTTGCCATGGCCCGAAGGGGGGCTGGCTTTAATACAACCGTGTATAGAAACTCTGAGAGAGACATGAAAATCTGAGTCTTTGTGTTGGCGGACAGATTGCCGGTCTTGTGGAATCAGATTTGTTCGTTCCGGGATTTTTTTATGGGGGAAGGAGAAGGGTCGGCGGAAAACTCCACCCGCTCATAAATTTCGGCGAGGGGGATTTCGCACGCGATGGAGGGCATGTGGATGAAGGCGGTTGGGTCTGTGGTGATGCGGAGGGTCCAGTCTTCGTTGGGCTGACGGAGGAATTGCTCGATGCGGGGGGCGGATTGGGAGACGAGCAGGTATTCCTGGAGGGATGGCAGGGCGCGGCAAAGGTCGAATTTTTTGACGCGGTCGTATTGTTCGGTGGAGTCGAAGAGGACCTCAATGAGCAGGGTGGGGTTGAGCAGGGTGTTTAGGTGCTCGTCTTCAAAGAGTTGTTCTCCACAAACGACGAGGAGGTCGGGGTAGGTGTAGAGTCCGTTGGCTTGGACCTTGACCCGAAGATGCGTGGCAAAGGGTTCGCATTTCCGGCCTTTGAGAGCAGTTGAAAGTTCGCGGGACAGGTTCATCGCAATCCTTGCGTGATTTTTGGTGGTTCCGGCCATGGCGAACATCTCACCATCAAAAAACTCACTCTTGCGCTCAGCCACCCGCTCGATGGCAAGGTAATCCACATGCGTGAGATCTGATTTTGGAAGTGAGCTCATATTCGCTCCTATATCATGCCGAAGGCGTTCGGGGAATGACAAATGCGCCCGGAATGCCTTCGTCAAGCGTGGCAAGGGTTACGCGGCTTGCCGCAGCAAGAGCAAGGAGATGCCCGTCGGTGGTTTGGCGTGGTGTTTTCACCCATGGGGGCAGATCGACGGCCGATTGCATGTCGGCAACTTGGGACATATGACGCTCGCGCTTCATCTTCGCAAGCACTTCACGGCAAATCACCACGGAGAAATCTGCCTCCGGTAGTTGGGTGAGAACGCGCACAAATCCCAGCTCTGAAATGCTGCATGTGAGAAGTGATTTTCGCTCGGCCCATCCGGAAGTGATCGCGTGAAAAACATGCTGTTTGTAGCCCAGGGCAATGAGGGCATTCACATCCAAAAGGTATTTCATGGAAACTCGGCAAGCATATCACGAACCCGATCACTGCTCAAAAGCACCCCCGCTTCTGCAGCGTCCAATACGGAAAATCCCGTGCGGGAATTCTTGGAGATTTTCCCTGCTGGTCGGCCTGAAGGGAGCGGCTCCAATACAATCGTGTGGTTTTCTTTTTTTACTTTAAAAACTGTTCCCGGCACCAGATGCATGGAACGGCGAATTGAGGCATTCAACACAATCTGGCCTTTTGAAGACAAAGTCGCAGTCATGGTAAGACAGTCTTACAGGAGATGATTGCGGTCAAGGCAAACATCCCGCTACGCAACATCAA
>JBGSVX010000335.1:0-3371 GCA_041752795.1 Terrimicrobiaceae bacterium | reverse complement strand
AATGCCTTTGCCCGAAACATCGGCAATGGCAATACCGAGGTGAGTTTCATCCACTTGCACGTAATCAAAATAATCTCCACTCACCTGACGCGCAGGAATATTGATGCTGCTCAATTCGAAACCGGGAAATGTTGGCGGCATGGCCGGCAACAAAATGGACTGGATCTCCCTTGCGATTTCGAGATCGTGATCCAGCCGCTTTTTTTCGCTGGCCTCGAGGTAGATCGCCTCCGTGTAAAGAGCGAAGGCGGACTGCTCGGTGATGGTCTGAAAAACTTTGAGATCTTCCGTGGAGAATGGCGTGCTCATTGCGCCATTGGCCAGCGCGAGGATTCCGAGGATCTTCCGGCGGTAAAGAAGCGGCGCGGCAAGCACGGAATGTGCCATCGAAGCATTGCGGGCAAGTCCGAGTTCAACCAACTCGTCGGCATCAAAAATCCGTGGTTTTGCCCCGCTCCAGACGACCTCGAGAGGCCCCTCTCCCATTCGCAGCGACGTGAGCTTCAGATAGCTGTCGAGTGCGACCTGGGTTGCTTCCGACTGCTCGTAAATATGCTGAGGCACTGCGACCAATGGCGGACATCCTTTCGAGAGGAACACCGGAACCATGCCCTGACCCGTCTTATCGGCGAGGTACAATGCCCCTCCATGAGAATCCAAAATCCGCGTGGCACCCTCAACAATCAAACGGTGAAGCTCCGCCGTCCGAAGCCCCTCGGCAAACGCTTCCCCCAGCCCATGCAAAAAATCAAAAACCCGGTCTTCTTCGAGCTGAATTTCCGCCCGGCGCCGTTCCAATTCGCTGATGCGACGGGTGAAAACATTGAGCACCACCAGCAACGCAATCAGCGTCCCAAAGAAGAGTGCCAAATAGAGGTAGGTCCACATGCTTCAATGCGCCGGGGTCCTGGTTCCACTGGAACCTTAACTCTCCGAGGAGCCGTCCCCCTTGCCGGCATCTCCTCCTAATTCCTGACGCAAAAACTCAATAACGTCCCGGAATTTCACCGCATTGGCGGCATCTGCTTCGGCAAGGGCCTCATGCGCCTCCAGAACCGCCTGACGACTGTCCTCGGTGGAATCATCCACCGCGGGCTTCACTTCCGAGGTCGTAACTGGCAAATTCGCGGTGGCCCCGACCGAGACATCAAAGAGTTGGTCCAACCCAAGCCCGACCAACAGATCGTTGCTACGGTGATTGGCGTTTACCACGGAAAGTCCGCCCTGACCCAATTCGCGCAAGCGGAGAGCGGCTCCGGCGAGGGTTCCCATGAACGTGGAGTCCATGAGTTCACAGGTTTTGAGGTCCACGACAAATTCCCGGTGACCCCGCTGGATCATCTGCTTGACGACCTCTTTAAGGCCGGCACTGGTTTGGAATGTCCCACGGCCGTCCACTTTGATGCAGACTTTTCGCCCCAAAACCCCAATCGAAATCGTACCGTTCGCACTCACAAATTTGCCGACCAACTGGGGCATTTCCCCAACTGGCAGTCATTCCCTTTCCATTGAATCATACACCCTCTGCGATTCTTTTTCATGCTTATTTCCAGATAAACGATTGAGACAGTGCCACAATGCGTCCCTCCACGATCAGGAGGGCACGCCAGGATGTCACGCGACCCATCTCAAGAAAATCGTCCCCGGTGACTTGGAAATCCGATTTGTAGGAGCCTTTGGCAGCCGGGTAATATCGTTCCTGAGCCATCACGAAGTTGCCGAGTGAGGCCTGCCGGTATTCCAATCGCACGGTGACATCAGCTTCTTCCGTCGCACGCCAGAAAAACGTGAAGTAATTTCCGTAGCGGAGTTCAATGTCAGTTTGATCAATGGCCCCCCACTCCAGTCGGCGGCGTTCAAAGCTGACCGTCTCACTCAGGGTTGCGGCTGTGGCACCTCCATCAAGAAATGCGAGCGTCTGTTTGCGAAACTGGAAGGCATCATTGATGGCCAGAGGCAGCACGTTGGCTTTGTCCAGCTTGGTTGCAGGGACTTCCCGCCCGGCACAAGCTGTCAGGAAAATAGTGATTGGTAGCAGTAAGAGGATGTTCCTCATGGAGTGGCATCAAAGCGGCTTTAATCGTCCCTGTCAAATGCATCGCAGCAAGATTTCAACTCTTGAAGTCCCGCGAGGTGAACACCATGGCTGCCAGGACGAGCAGGGTTGCATTGATTGCAGCGAGCCATGCGAAATCTTCCAGCATGACTTCCCACGGGATCCGATATTCAAAAATCCTCGCCCAGGCGCTCATTTTCGCAGTTAGAAACCAGTCGCGGATACCGGAAAAGAACGGAATATTTTTTAAAATGGTGTCCACAAAAAGAACGGAAAGGGTCACGATGGTGGCGGCCGCAGGTTTCATGTTCAAGCAGGAGAACAGGAAACCAATGCAAGTGATGGTGCATAGGCTCAGGGCAAGAAACGGCACGGCGAGCAGGTATCTGGCAAACCCGGCCCCCTGATCATAGATCGCAAAAATCCCCTCGGTCGGAGCAAAGACGAAGAGTCCTCCGCCGCCGGCGTGCAACCAGCCTGCGACCAACGCCGTGCCAGCGATAAATATCGTCAGGACCACGGTGTAAATCACGCAGGCACACAGTTTGAGTCCCAAAATTCTGAGCCGGCTGACCGGGCGGCAGAGCATCATTCGCAGCGTTCCGTCCTCGACCTCCTTGCTCACAACATCCCCGGCAATAAGCGCAAGATACAGTGCACCGAGTAGAAAAACTGTGGAGAGCGTGATCATGAGACCAAGGGTAAGCCCGGAAAGATATTCGCCGGGTGCGTAGCCGGCCCCCTCCAGCAAACGCTCCAGCCCGCGGCGGACCCTCGGCAATCGCAGGAGGACCAAAACCACCAATTCCACCCCAAAAAACGCCCCGAATCCAATATACGTGCGCTTTCTGGCAAAGAGCTTTTTGAGTTCCCCACCAAGTTGCAGGAAAAATACGTTCATTGCTGGATGGTCTCCAAATAAAAATCTTCCAGGGTCCTGCGGATCGGTTCCACAGACCGGACCCTGATTCCCGCTTGCACAAGTCGGTGGACCGCCTCAGAGGAATCAAACCCCTCCGGCCCGTCCCACAGCCCGCCTGCCTCGACCAAGCCGAGTCCTTCCAAAATCGGACGCGCCTCGTCGGGCCGGTCCACCATAAACCGCCACCGGGCCAGAGATTCTTTCCATGGCCCGCAAAAAACCACCCTCCCACTGTGCAATATGGCCACCCGATCACACAACTGCTCAACCTCTCCCAACAAATGCGAAGACAACATCACGGTTAGACCAAACTCATCACGCAACCGCCGGATCATGGTTCGCATTTCAAGAATGCCGAGAGGATCCAATCCGTCCGTGGGTTCATCCAATAAA
>JBGSVX010000334.1:0-5800 GCA_041752795.1 Terrimicrobiaceae bacterium | reverse complement strand
TGGCATGATGAGTTTTGGTGAAAGAGACTCTATACGAACTTGTGATTGGCGGGAATCCTGTAAATGCTGATTGCTTTCTATGATTGATATCCGCCTTTTCCGAGAAAACCCCGAAGATGTCAAAGCCCGGCTTTCCTTGCGTCACCCGGCTCTCGCAGATTCCGTGGAGGAAATCCTTGCCTGCGACACCGCTCGCCGCTCCACAGAAACCCGCTTGCAGCAATTGCAGGCCGACCGCAATCGCCTGAGCAAGGAGATCGGAAAATTGAGATCCCAGGGGCAGGACTCGTCCGCTCTGGAGGCAGATGTCAAGAGCCGGGCCGCCGAGATGGATGCTCTCACCAAGGAGGGAGCAGCCCATGGGGAACGTCAGAGAGACCTTCTGCTCTCCTTGCCCAATCTGCCGCATCCGGAAATTCCCCATGGAAAATCGGCTGAGGACAATCCTGTACTCAGGACATGGGGTGAAAAACCAAATATCCCCGCGCCACAGGATCACCTTGCCATCGCGGAGCGACTTGGCCTCGTGGATTTTGAGCGTGCCACCAAAATTTCGGGCAGTGGCTTCGTGTGTTTCACCGGAGCCGGAGCCCGGCTCGAGCGCGCCCTCATCAATTTCCTTCTCGACCTCCATACCGTGGAGGGCAGCTACAAAGAAATTGCCCCGCCTCACTTGGTTCGTCCCGATGCTCTGATTGGAACCTCCCAGTTGCCGAAATTCGAAGAGCAACTCTATCGCTCGGATCGTGATGATCTCTACCTCGTGCCAACCGCCGAGGTGCCGGTCACCAATCTCCACCGCGAGGAAATCCTCACGGAACTTCCGGTTCACTATGCCGCATACACTCCCTGTTTCCGGCGCGAAGCAGGCTCTGCCGGGCTCGGCACCCGCGGGCTTATCCGCATGCACCAATTTGACAAAATCGAGTTGGTGAAAATCTGTCGCCCCGAAGAGGCTCCCGCCGAATTGGAATCTCTCACCGCCGACGCGGAAAAAGTCCTTCAGCGTCTGGGGCTGCATTATCGGGTCATCGAGCTCTGTGCCGGCGACCTCGGATTCGGGGCCACACGCACGTACGATATTGAAGTCTGGGCACCGGGTCAGGGCGATTACCTCGAGGTCTCAAGCTGCTCGAATTTTGGTGATTACCAAGCCCACCGCATGAACCTTCGTTTCAAAGAAGCCGAGGGCAAACCCCAGTTCTGTCACACCCTGAATGGTTCCGGAACCGCCCTCGCCAGACTCTACGTGGCCCTTCTGGAATCCGGACTCCAACCCGATGGCTCGGTCCGCCTGCCAGAACCGCTCCACCGCTACTTCGGTGCGGAATCGATTGGGCTGAATTTCCAATAGGCGTAATGTAGCCACGGCACTCCGCTGCCGTGTTCTTCCAACGGGTGCGGAGCACCACCATAAAAGAAGTGGCGGCGGAGCCGCGATCACGCCTCAGCGGAGTGAGGCGAATACAAGGAATTTGCAACTTTCGGAAAAACCGTTCAATTGACCGAGGGGCTCCGGTCTCCGCTCACTCCGCCGAGGCGTTCCAGAACGATTCGAAGGCCTTGCCCCAGTCGCGGCTTTGCACGCGGGCTCTGGCGGCGGTGCTCATGCTCTGACGGAGTTGGGCGTCCTTGGCAAGGGCCTCGACGGCTTGAGTCAGTTCGGTGACGTCCAGGGCCTTGGTGACAAAACCGTCCGTGCCATGACGGATCAGGTCGCGGGGTCCACCCACATCGGAGACAATGGCTGGGAGGCCGCAGGCTTGCGCTTCCAGAATGACATTGCCAAACGTGTCCGTGGTGCTTGGGAACAGGAAAAAATCTGCGGAGGCATAGCCGGTGGCAAGGTCCTGACCGCGGAGGTATCCGGTGAAGATCGCATCCGGGAGGAGGCGTTTCATTTCGCCCATGTAGGGTCCATCTCCGACAATAATCGGGCGGGCGGGGATTTGTTTTTCCGCAAGACGGCGGGTCACCGCAACAAACGTATCCAAGTTTTTTTCTTTTGAAACCCGGCCGACATAGAGCATGCCGAGTTCTCCTTCGCGGAGCCCGCGGGATTTCCAGAAATTCAGATCCCGGCGCGACGGATTAAAAAGGCCACTGTCCAGACCCCGTGGCAGGATTTTTAATTTTTCCGGTCCGATCCCGCGCGCGACCCATGACTTCATATAGTCCTCGGAATTCACATACACGAGGTCCAGTTGACTGTAGAACCAGTGCATATAATCCCATGTGAGGGTTTCCATGAAGGAATCGTCAGTGAGGATTCGCACGTATTGGGGAAAGTCGGTGTGATAGATGCCGGTGGAACGGATTCCGAGGGCTTTGGCGGCATAGAGAGCAACAAGCCCGATCGGGCCCGGGGTGCTGATAATGACCTCCGAATAATTGTTGCGCACGAGATGATCCAAAATATGGAGCACTGGAGGAAAGCTCAGGCTTTGGAGTTCGTATTCCGGAAGTTCGAACTCACCCACCGGGGCAAAATTCTCGATGGGAATTCCCAGATCCTGGGATTTGGAGCGGCAGGTGAAGACGCGGATATCATGACCTCCCGCCACGCCGGCCGCGACCATTTTGCGAATCGTGGTGGCCACTCCATTCACGTCTTCCAGCGTGTCGGTGAACCATGCGCGCTTGCGGTTTTTCAGGGAGTCGGGGACTTTTCCGGAAAGGGTTTTCACCACATCCCGCAGCGTGTCCCGGCGGGGCATTCTCAAAGCATGAATATACGGGCTCAGCAGGCCAACAAGGGGAGCCACCGGACTGATGGTTTGAATGCTGTCGATGAGTTTTCCTGTGGAAATCTGACCGATAAACTGCGTGAAAAGCCGATAGCCGAGTTGGTTGGCCATCAGGTTTGCCATGAGGAACGTCCGGCGTTCGGGCTCCTCGACTCCTTGCGTTTCGCGGGCCAGCGACGCACGCACTTCCGGCTTGGAAAAATACGAGGACAGTTCTTTCCAAAGGGTTGTGTTTCCCGCCATGGCCATCTCAAAAATTTTGCCTGTGGCAATTCCCTGCGCAAGGAAACCCAATTTTTCTCCAAGGGTGAACTCTGTGGGGTCCTTGCCCTCCATGAATCGCGAAAAGGCTTTTTCCATGAGCCCCGCACCGGGAGATCCCGGATTGAGCGCAAACTTCTTTTTCACGAAATCGAAAGCAGTCTGATATGTGCCATGCGCGACCACAAGGGGATCTCCGCCGGTTCCACCTGGCTTGCAGCGTCCCTCACGAATGTGCTCAAGAAATTCCGCCGGAGTGGAAGCCGGAGGGGTCTCGGTCCATGCCCGCGCAAGGCTCATCCCCCCATGATCATCCGACCCGCCCACAAAGGCCTTCCGCCAGGGGTCATCATGCGTGGGCACCATGCCGGTTCGGGCCACAAACTCTTCAATGCTTCGTGGCGTGAGAGCCGTCAAAGCAAAGGCCGCAGCCTCCCCGAGCCGTGCATGATACCTGCCGTTCACGGTTTCGAAATGACGGAACAACAGCACCAGTTTCTGCATGTGCAGTGCCCCGAGTTTTTCATTCGGGCTGTGCAAGGGATGAGCAACGGCATGGGTCAGGCACTCGGAGGCCAGATACTTTTGCAAATCGTAGATATTGTCCTTGAGGGCATGAATTTGCTGATGCTGACTCTTAATATGTCCCCAGACGAGCAGGTGGACTTTGCATTCGTCCTCGGGAAAAACGGTGGTCACTTCTTCGCCGACAATCATGCCCGGCAGTCCTGCAACCTCCTGGCAGCCTGCCATCGTGTCATGATCGGTGAACGTCACAAAGTCCATGCCTGCCTCACGAAGCAAGCGGTGAACCGTGGCCGGGTCCGACATGCTCGCAGGAAAATCCAGTTTTCGAAGCAACCAATCCGCCGCCCGCGTACTGTGGCGGGTGTGAACATGCAGGTCGGCTTTTGAGAAATTTCGATTCATGACACTTTGAGCCACCGTTCATAAGTGCAAGCAGTGCGTCCTGCAAGTGCCGAACGGGTCAAAGCCAAAACCTGTTTTCGAATCGCTGGATGATCCCAGTCGGGGGGATGGATTCCTACGCGCAAAACCGGGTGGGTTTTCATGCGGGTGAAAAGCAGTTGATTCCAAAGCAAACTGATCTGACGCCGCCATGGCGCCCGAACGCTCCACACGAGGCTCTGGGTTTGGGTGGCAACTGCGCCGTCACTTAGAGGAAGGATGCGGTTCAAATATGTCGTGTAAGAAAATCCCTCAGTCCGCACAGCCCCCAGCGCCTCATCTCCAAGCAACCCGGCTGGTGCAATGAAACCCGGCGGTGCAATTCCACACCATGCAAAGACCCTGCGTCCCATTTGTAGCGCCTGCCGGGCCTCGCCCTCCGACAAATCAAAAAACTCGCCTTCCCCCGCTGTGTAACATCCGGTGATTGCCCGGGTGAGCGGACTTTCCGCGGTTTTTTGTTTTCTCTGATGATAAAAACCATGAGCCACGATTTCGTGGCCGTCGCTTTGGCGTGCCAACAACCACTCGCGAAACCCGGTATTTCCTTCAATGGGAGCTTTTTCATGGTGGTTCGGAATGACTAAAAGTGACACCTCCCGGACGCCCGCCCCGGCCAGATCCCGCAGGATGGTTACACTTTTTTCCCAGGTGAGCGGGCTCACATCATGAAGAGAAACGATCAGGGCTCTTGTTTGCATTCGGTATCTGGGTATGTTATCAGGAAATCCTACATCATGTCCGACGACAATCCCAAGCCTTCTCCGGAACGACCTCCCGGAGGCAATGAACCACAAATGAACTGGCGAGGCCTCGTGCTTTTTGCCGTAGCCCTTGCCCTCATCGGCGGCGCCTTCATTTTCCGCACCGGCAACTTCCAACAAACTGACGAGTTGCCTTACCTGAAATTCGAGCAATTGCTGAAAGATGGAAAAATTGTCGTCGGCGAAGCCCACCCGATTGATATCGTGGTCGAGGAAGGCCGGAATACCCAATTCGTTTCCGGCACGTTCAAAAAGAAAAATGCGGAAACCGGTGAGGAAGTCCTCACGCCATTCCGGACTCCGGTTTACATGCCATTCAATGGCCGCCAACTCGAGGAGGCATTTGCCGCGGCTGGAATCACGCCTTCGATCAAACCGGAATCCAACCTCCTTGCATCCACGCTGATCGGGTTTCTGCCAATCATCCTCTTTTTGGTGATCCTCTATTTCTTCTTCCGCTCCCAAATCAAAATGGCCGGACGCAGCGCCATGACCTTTGGCAAAAGCAAAGCTAAGATGATGGCCAAAGAAAAAAACCGCATCACGTTCAAGGACGTGGCCGGGGTCGATGAAGCCAAAGAGGAGGTCAGCGAACTTGTGGAATTCCTCAAGGATCCGAAACGTTTCCAAAAATTGGGCGGCCGCATTCCGAAAGGCGTGCTCATGGTCGGATCACCAGGCACAGGCAAAACCCTCCTCGCCCGCGCCATCGCCGGGGAAGCCGACGTCCCATTTTTCTCAATCAGTGGCTCGGATTTCGTGGAAATGTTTGTAGGTGTCGGCGCAAGCCGTGTCCGCGATATGTTTGAGCAAGGCAAAAAAAATGCGCCTTGCCTGATTTTTATTGATGAAATTGACGCCGTCGGCCGTCACCGGGGACATGGACTCGGGGGAGGTCATGATGAGCGGGAACAAACCCTGAATCAACTCCTTGTCGAGATGGACGGCTTCGACACCCAGGATGGGGTCATCATTATCGCTGCAACCAACCGCCCCGACGTTTTGGACCCGGCCCTGCTGCGGCCCGGTCGCTTCGACCGTCAGGTCACGGTGAGCCTC
>JBGSVX010000333.1:0-4141 GCA_041752795.1 Terrimicrobiaceae bacterium | reverse complement strand
GAAAACCGGCGGGCGGAAGAAGCCGCACGCCGGACACTGGCCCGCCGGCAAAGGGAATCGGAAGCAGTGGTCGCTGTCGCACTGAGCCCCGCATTGGCAGATGGTGCCGTGCGGGATTTGGTGGTCGCGTTGACCGAGACCGCTGCGCGGGCCCTTGAAGTCGAGCGGGTTGGTGTCTGGCTGTTCGAGGAGAACGAAACGCGCCTGGTCAATATGGATCTGTTTACTTCATCCACGGGCGTTCACACTTCGGGGGGAGTTCTGATCACTGCCGAATATCAGGACGAGTTCGAAGCGCTCAGGAATGCAAAATACGTGGATGCTCACGATGCACTCACCGATTCGCGCACAAAGGGCTATGTGGAAGGCTACCTCAAGCCCAATAAGATCACCTCCATGCTGGATGCGGCAATCCGTGGCGGGGGACGCCATCTTGGTTTGGTGTGCATCGAGCATGTGGCACGGCCCCACCATTGGGAAGATGATGAAATCGCATTTGCCTGCCAGTTGGCCGACCAAATAGCTCTCGCCATTGCCAATCAGGAAAGAAAACGAACGGAACAGGAATTACAAAAAACCATCAGGGAACTGGAGGCCGCAACGGCGCGCGCCAACGAAATGGCAGGCCAGGCCGAAGCGGCCAACAAAGCAAAATCGGAATTCCTGGCCAACATGAGCCACGAAATCCGGACACCCATGAACGGGGTCATCGGCATCACGAGCCTTTTGCTTGATACGCCCATGGGCGACGAACAAAAAAAATTGGCGGCCACGGTGATGAACAGTGCCGAATCCTTATTGACCCTGCTGAACGACATTCTTGATTTCTCGAAAATGGAGGCTGGCAAACTCGCCATCGCACAAACTGATTTCAACCTCCGCAAACTCTTGGATGAGGTCATCAGACCGCTTGAGCTCGGGGTCGCGGAGAAGGGGCTTGCATTCCTGTGCTCCGTGGACTCCGACATTCCAGACCGTCTGCGCGGCGATCCGAACCGCCTGCGGCAAATCCTTAACAACTTGATTGGCAACGCAGTGAAATTCACCGAAGCAGGGGAGGTCGAAGTGAAGGTGGAACGCTTGCAAAAACCAAAACCGGCCAGACAGACAGACCTCCCCCATTTGCAACAAACACAATCCGTGTCCCTGCGCTTCTCGGTGAGAGACACCGGAATCGGCATCCCACCCCACAAACAAAGCCTGATCTTTGAGAAATTCAGCCAAGTGGATGCATCCAGCACGCGGCGGTTCGGCGGGGCCGGGCTCGGTTTGGCCATCTCCCGGCAACTGACCGAACTCATGGGTGGCGAGATTGGCCTCGAGTCCGAGGAGGGTGTCGGCACGACCTTCTGGTTCACCCTCGATCTCGATCCGGGCGCGGCAGAAAGCCAGCCGATTTCACCAATCGAGCCAACCGGCCTTCGTGGTGCAAGGGTCCTCGTGGTCGATGATGCCAAAATCAACAGGGTGGTCGCCGAAAGCATTTTGAAGAAGCTGGGCATCCACACCGACTGCGCAAGCGATGGTGCCGAGGGCCTTGCAGCTTTGGATAAAAACCATTACGACCTCGTGCTGATGGATGTTCAGATGCCCGGCGTGGACGGCTTCGAAGCCACAAGAATATTCCGCAGCATGGAGTCCGGTCGCCGGATCCCCATTATTGCCATGACCGCCCACGCCATGCAGGGTGACCGCGAAAAGTGCATTGCTGCAGGAATGGACGACTATATCACCAAACCCATATTGCCCGGAGCCCTTGCGCACATGCTGGCAAAGTGGCTTCCACAAGCATTGACCGGAGGCGGTGGGGAACCCGAAGTTAAAAAGTCCTGACGTTTCAAACTGTCCGTTTCAATTCATGATTGGACGGAAAACCAGGATTCATGTGGGGTCCTGTTCCTCTTTTTCCCCGATGTGGCCGCAGCCTTCATCGAGGACGGATTTTTTCCAGAGGGGGACTTTGCGGGCATAGGCGGCACGGCCGAGGAGGTGGGCAGCGACCGGGGCGGTGAGGAAAATGAAGGAGATGGTGACAAGGGCCTTGGTGATGACAGCGAGGTCATGGAAGACGAGGGCCGCGCCGACGAGCAGGAGAGCAACACCGAGCGAAGCGCCTTTGGTGGAGGCATGCATGCGGGTGAAGAGGTCGGGCATGCGCATGACCCCGAGTCCGGCGAGAAACATCATGAAGGCTCCGAGGAGGAGGATTGCGACAATCAGATAGGTCATTTGAAAATTCCTTTTTGAATACTGAGTGCGAGAGCGATGGTGCCGAGGAATGTGATGAGGGCCATGGCGAGGGCGATATCAAGAAGCACAGGTTGTCGGGTGGCAATGGCCACAAGCACGAGCGCGCCGACGCCCATCGTGGCAAGGGCATCGAGGGCCACGACACGGTCGGGAAGACTTGGCCCTCGCAGGATGCGCAAAAACGCGAAGATCATGCCTGCGGAAATAATTCCCGTGGCGGCCCATGCAGAACCGGTTATGAGAAATTCGGAGTCCATGGTTTATCTCAGTATTTCGAGCACCCGTCGCTCAAGGTTATTGGTGATATCAGCCCGGAGCGTTTCGGGATCGTCAATATACATGGCATGCACATACAGGGTCTTGCGGTCTTCGGAAACATCAAGGGTCACTGTGCCTGGGGTCATGGTGATAAGGTTTGCCAGCAGGGCAATTTCAAAATCGGTCTTAGCACGAATGGGAATGGCGACCACACCGGGGGTCATGTAGTGGGTCGGGGTCAGCACATCATGCGCCACAATGAAATTGGACTTGAGCAATTCCCAGAGGTAATACGCGATGAAGGAAAGGACCTTGGGAACTTTGGTGAAGTAGGCGGGCGATTCGCGCTGACTCCGCGAGAGAATATACAAAACAAGGTACGAGACAACAAAACCCGAGATGAGGGTCTCGGCATTCACGACCCCGAAGAGGCCGGCCCAGACGAGCGTTAGCACGATGTTAAGAAAGGGAAGCATGGATCAGGTTTTGGGGCCAAGCACGGCTTCGATGTAGAGGGTCGGGTTCAGCAACTCAGTCGCGGCACGTTCCGCAAAGGCAAAGAAAAAGCCCGGCGCAAAGCCAATCGCAAGCGTGATCGCAGCCAGAAAAATCACCGGCGCAAACAAAAAGATTTTGTCGCACAGGGACACGCGGGAGGGATCTGGTTCGACCGAAGGCGCTTTCCAAAAGGCCTCGGCCCAGATTTTGGTCATGGAAAACAACGTGAGCAGGCCGACAAGGAGCGCGATGGCTGCAAGGATCAGGGCGGCATTGCCAAAGAGGGTGTCGCCGGCGAGGGCAGCTTTGACGACGGAGAACTTTGCAAAGAAGCCAGAGAGTGGCGGGATGCCACCAAGGGACATTGCCGGAATAAAAAACAGGATGGCAAGCAGGGGGGAGGCTTTGAGCAGACCACCGAGTTTTCTTAAATCGAAGCTGCCACCATATTTTTTGGCGATGCCGCTGACGAGGAACAGGTTCGATTTGACGATGATGTGATGGAAGATGTAGAAGACCGCTCCGGCAATGGCCAGAGGGGTGAAGAGTGCGAGGCCAAGAATCATGTAGCCGATCTGGCTGATGATGTGAAATGAGAGCAGTCGGCGAAAATCGTATTGCACCACGGCTCCCAGCACTCCTGTTAACATGGTCAGCCCGCCAAGCCACAATAACAGCGTGTGCGTGAAGAGCATGTCATCGGTGAAGACCAGAGTGAAAACACGAATGAGCGCATAGACACCGACCTTGGTCAGCAGCCCGGCAAAAATGGCGGAGACGGCAACGGGCGGCGTGTGATACGAGGCCGGGAGCCAGAAAAACAGGGGAAAGATGCCCGCCTTCAACCCGAAGGCCACAAGGAAAAGAACCGCGGTTACCGTGAGCAAGCCCGGCCCGACGGATTCCCCCGCACGCACGGCAAGGTCTGCCAGATTGAGAGTTCCGGTTTTTCCATAGAGGATTCCGCAGGCGGCCAGAAACAAGCTGGATGAGATGAGGTTCAGGGTCACGTATTTGACCGCACCCTCCATCTGCGGACGCTCACCGCCAAGAGTCATTAACACGAAGGAACAGATCAGCATGACTTCAAACCACACAAACATGTTGAAGATGTCGCCAGTAAGGAATGCCCCGC
>JBGSVX010000332.1:0-2391 GCA_041752795.1 Terrimicrobiaceae bacterium | reverse complement strand
GTTGCCGGGCTGCACCGGCTTTTGAACCGACTGGAGGAAATCCGGACATTTGATGTGGTGATCGTGGTCGCCGGAATGGAAGGAGCTCTTCCAAGCGTTGTCGCCGGACTAATCTCCTCGCCCGTAATCGCCGTGCCGACTTCGATTGGCTACGGGGCGGGTCATGGCGGAATTGCCGCCTTGCTGGGAATGCTCACGAGCTGCGGAAGCGGGGTGACCGTTGTGAACATTGACAATGGATTCGGAGCTGCCTGTGCGGCTGACCGCATCCTGTCACTTTCAGAGGATTGACATTTTTCCCTCTCCATGGGACAGAGGATGTCCCATGGCGAAATCGATTGTCCTTGTTACGAAACGTCCCCCGAGGCGCCCCACCGCCGCCTCCCCCGCAAACAGCCTGCACTCGCGTCCTCCCATTGCGAGAATGATGAAAATTCACGAGTTGCTGGCCTCCGGAGATTTTCCCAATTGCTCGAGCCTTTCCGGAATTTTCGAGGTGTCCTACAAAACCGTGCAACGGGACATCGATTTTATGCGGGATCAATTGTTGCTCCCCATTGACTACGACCAGGTGCGTCATGGATTCCATTACACAAAACCGGTTCATCAGTTCCCGATGTTGACAGTCAACCAGGGGGAATTGGTGGCTTTGTTGGTGGCGCAAAAGGCGGTGGAACAATATCGTGGCACCTCGTTTGAAGGTCCGCTTCGCAGCGCCTTCGACAAGCTGGCATCCAGCTTGGACAGCACGACCAGCGTGTCTCTTCAGGAACTGTCCGGTGCGGTGTCCTTTCGCCCAACCGGTGCTCCACCTTCTGAACTCAAGGTCTATGGTGTGATTGCGGGAGCTGTCTTGTCATCTGAGGTCCTGGAATTCGACTACCTCTCACTCAAAGCCTCCAAACCCGAGCGCCGCCGGGTGGAACCATTGCATCTCTCCTGCATCGCCGACCAGTGGTATCTCATAGCTCACGACCAAGTGCGCGGAGCACGCAGAACGTTTGCCCTCACCCGCATTCGTCGTCCAAAGAACCTGAAACGCCCGTTTAAAAAACCCGCCGACTTTTCCATGGCCGACATGCTTGATGACAGCTTTTCGGCGTTTGAATCCAAGGGGGCTGTCAGGATTAAAATCCGCTTCTCCGCATTTGCAACCCGCTTGGTATCCGAGCGAAAATGGCACAAATCTCAAAAGCTGAGCCCTTCCAGTGACGGCAGCTTGGTATTGAGTTTGGAAGTGGGTTTGGCACCCGACTTGGAAAAATGGATTCTAGGCTGGGGGGATCACGCCGAGGTATTGGAACCGCCAAGCCTGCGCGAAAAATTAACAACCCGTTCAGCGCGCATGGCCTCCCTCTATTCCAAAAAGTCTTAGCCCCGCTTGAGGGAAGCCAACACCGCTTTCTGGGCATGCAGGCGATTTTCCGCCTGACGGAAGATCGTGTCTGCGTGGGTTTCGAAGGTGCTTTCAGCAATTTCTTTATCCCGGTAAGCAGGCAGGCAGTGCATGACGAGCGCCCTGGAGGACTTGGCCACAAGGGCATCGTCAATTTGGTAGCCTTTAAATTGGGCGAGTCGAAAAGCCGTCTCCTCCTCCTTGCCCATGCTGACCCACACGTCCGTGTAGAGCACGTCGGCTCCCTCTGCCGCCTCTTTGGCATCCACCATGAGTTTCACATTGCCACCGCAACGTTCCACAAGGTCGTCCGGTGGAAAAAATTTGGACGGAGCAGCGATCCTGAGTTCGAAACCCAGCCGGGCCGCAGCCCAAATCCATGACCTCGAAACATTGCAGTCTCCATCCCCCACAAAGGCCACCTTGAGATTTTCCAAGGATTTGCCCGACTCCGAAATCGTAAAAAGGTCCGAAAGAATCTGGCATGGATGCTCTTCGTCCGTAAGGGCATTGATTGTGGGAATGCCGCCATAGGTTGCAAAATCCTCCACATCGCTTTGTGCAAACGTGCGAATCACCGCCCCGTGCAGCATTCGCCCCATCACCCGCGCCGTGTCCTTGATGGGCTCTCCCCTCCCCAATTGAATGTCATCCGCCGCTAGAAACATCACGCTTCCACCCAACTCCCGGATCCCCACTTCGAAACTCACCCGCGTGCGGGTTGAGGACTTCGAAAACATGAGTGCCCAACACTGACCACTCAATGGTCCAAGCGGGTCATTGGATCTGGTTGCCTTCATAACCCCCGCAAGTTGAACGATCCCGAGGATTTCCTCGCGGGAGAGAGCTTCAATGGACAACAGATTTTTCACGGTGGTAAAATTTGGAACAGCACATTAAATCCGAATCCCCACCGCCTGTCGAAACATATGAAAGGCTATCGAAAAGCAAAATGCCTGGATTATCGCGTATTGCGCCAATGAAAAATGACACCG
>JBGSVX010000331.1:0-3777 GCA_041752795.1 Terrimicrobiaceae bacterium | reverse complement strand
TTCTTCACCAACATCATGAAGCCAAACCAGGAGCATTCGGTCTGATGACCGCTGGAATCCCATGAAAAGGAGGAGACCGGAGACCGGAAACCGGAAACTAGAGGATTCCAAGCGGTTGCGTGGGTCGGAAGCTGAAACTGTATGAATTCTTCCAATTCGGCGAGTGCGGTGCGGAGGTAGTTCCAGTTATCCATGCGCGCCTGGACGAAAGTGGGCAGCTTCTTCAATTGCTGGCGACCAATGGCGGCCTGCGGGTCCAGCGGCTTGAGATTGTAGCCGAGGTGTGAATAGATGTATTTGTGGTCGTAGCCCTCGGGCAGTTCGCCGAGCTGCCAGCCAAAACGCTTGTGGCAGGTGTTGTCCTTGCCGCTGGCGCACCAGCAATCGCGGCCCCAATCGCGGAAACTTTCGGCAAGCACCTTGAGCTTCACGTCGCGCACGATATTCACCGCACCTCCCTCGCCCATGGTGAGATGGTGCGGTGGATAAAAGCTCTGCGTAGAAAGATCGCCGAAAGTGCCGGTGAACTTGCCGTCGTAGCGGCAGCCCAGCGCATCACAATTATCCTCAATAAGCCAGAGATTGTGGCGCTGGCAAAACTCTAGCGTAGCGGCAAGGTCAAACGGATTGCCAAGGGTGTGAGCCATCATCACGGCCTTGGTCTTGCCGGGAACGAACGCGGCTTCCAACTGGTCGGCGTGGCCATTAAGCGTGGATGGGTCGTTGTCAATAAACACCGGCACGCAGCCGTTCTGTAAAATCGGCGCAACCGTTGTGGGAAAACCGGCGGCGGCGGTGATGATTTCGTCGCCTGGACGCAACTGCCTTTCGCCGAGATTCTGGCTGGTCAGCGCGGAAACCGCGACAAGGTTCGCAGACGAGCCGGAATTGACGAGGATGGATTTTTTTACGCCAAGAAACGCAGCAAGTTCGTTTTCAAACGCCTCTCCTTCCGGGCCAAGCGTCAGCCAGAAATCGAGCGTGGCGGAAACAGCGGCCTCGACCTCGTCCTCGGTGAAGACGCGGCCAGCGTAAGGCACGGGGGTCTGCCCGGGAATGAACGGCGGACGCAGAGATTCATCAGCTGGCCGATTGGCACCATGTGTGGCGGCTGAAAACTCGCGGGTGAGCTTCAGGATTTCAGCTTTGAGTTCAGCGGGTGGTCTCGGCATCAGGGATTTATTCAATGGCCCAGGCGGTTTTCGCGGCGAGTGCGGCAGATTCGTAGTCAGCGATTTGCCGAAACGTCAGGTTTTCGGCTGCGGCTGGGTTTTCATTTACCCCGCGATACCATTCCACTGTTCGGGCGACAGCGGTCTCAAAGTTCCACGTTGGCTGCCAGTGCAAAACGCGTTTGGCTTTCGCCGTCGAGAGCATGAGGAGTTTCGCTTCGTGATGCGCTAGAGGATCGCTTTTGTCCTCCCAGCGGCCGGGCCAGCTTTTCAAGACTTCACGCACCACGTCGCCGACTGGGCAGTTAGACTCACGCTCAGGGCCGAAGTTGAAAGCATTGGTGATGTCGCTGGGTTTGGCAGCGACAATCTCCGGTTGGGCCAGAGCGGCTGCGAGCCAGAGATATCCGCTCAACGGTTCCAGAACATGTTGCCAAGGACGCGTGGCGTGCGGATTGCGCACGGGAATCGGTTCACCGCACTGGAGTGAACGAATGGCGTCGGGCACGATGCGGTCGATGGCCCAATCGCCGCCGCCGATGACATTCCCGGCCCGCGCGCTGGCAATGCGGACGGACGACTGGCTGAAAAACGAGCGCCGGTAAGCGCTGACGACAATCTCCGCCGCGCCTTTGCTGGAGCTATAAGGATCGTGCCCGCCAAGCTGGTCTTCCTCGGTGTAGGCGTAGTCCAGTTCACGGTTTTCGTAGCACTTGTCGGTGGTAACAATGACGGCGGCACAGGATTTTTCCAGCGAGCGCAAGGCTTCGAGGACGTGGGCGGTGCCCATGACGTTTGTGGCGTAGGTTTCCAATGGATGCTCGTAGGAGTAGCGCACAAGCGCCTGGGCGGCGAGGTGGAATACAAAATCTGGCTGCACACGGAGAAGAGATTGCTTCACAGCCTCCGCATCATGCAAATCGCCGATCTCGTGCTCCATCTCCTGCACGAGGCCCAGCTGCTCAAAAACCGACGGAGTGGTTGCTGGCGGCTGCGCGAAGCCATGGACGTGGGCGCCGGACTTCACCAGCCATTGCGCCAGCCATGCGCCTTTGAAGCCGGTGTGGCCGGAAAGCCAGACAGTTTTTCCCTGAAAAAGCTGTTTAAACATCACCAGATTTTCCAGGGCGCATTGCCCGATTCCCAAAGTCCATTCAAATAGTGCATTTCCTGGTAGGTATCCATTGGCTGCCACCAGCCCCCGTGCCTGTAGGCATTGAGCTGGCCGTCCGCTGCGATGCGCGATATGGGATCACGCTCGAACATGACAGTCGGATCGTCGGGAAGGTAGTCGAAGACAGTATGTTCGCAGACCATGAAACCTCCATTTACGAGATTTTCGTCGAATTGGGGCTTTTCCTGAAATGTCGAGATCCGGCCATCGTCCTCAATATGGAGTGAACCAAAGCGGCCTGCGGGATGAACGGCGGAAATGGTGCAAAGCTTGCCGGAGATTTCGTGGCAGCGGATCAAGGCAGAAATATCGATATTGGAAAGACCGTCACCATATGTAACGAGAAATGGCTCTCCGGGAGCAATATACCTGCGAATTTTCCAGAGGCGGTAAGCCGTCATGGACTCAGGGCCAGTTTCCGCAAGCGTAACACTCCAGTGCTCCTCCCCGTGGCGATCGTGAAACTCGACGGCGGGCTCGCGTCCCAGGGAGATCGTGGCATCACAAGTGTTCCATAGGTAATTTCTAAAATAGTCTTTAATCATCTCCCCCTTGTAGCCGAGGCAAAGGATAAAGTCCGCGTGGCCAAAATGCGCGTAGGTTTTCATGATGTGCCAGAGAATCGGCTGAGCGCCAATCGGCACCATCGGCTTCGGGCGAAACTCCGTCTCCTCTCGCAGACGCGTGCCCTTCCCTCCACATAGAATAACAACTTTCATTAAATGGACTGACTGTAAATTTTTACCACAGTAAAGATTTTGTTACCATTGCCAACAGCAAAGCATGATTTTTAACATTCAACCCGCTGTGGAGGATTTTTAGAGGAAGATTGAGGATCTTCTCACCAAAACCGTTGGAGTTGGCAAGTTTTTGATGCCTACTAAAATCCCCCTACATGACTGTCGTGTTTGGAATCCTTGCTGTGTTGGTCGAGCACGGTCTTCAGAGGGTCTTTTGCAGTCAGGATTTCATAGGGGAGTTTGAACAAGCTTGCCCAACGACCTGCCTTCCCGGTCTCCTGGGGGCTTGGCTCACGCTCAAGATGCTCCTGCCATTTTTCCATGTGACGCAGCAGCCTGAAAAACCGTCTTTGTCAAGTGTCCGCTGATCGTTGGGCTTCGTCCAACCAGCCAACGAGGTCGAGTCGGTCCACGGAGGTCAATCGCTTATCGGCGGCTTCCTCGGTGGTCTCGATTCCGGCAAGAATCGAGTTCCAGATCACGAGATAAATCGGATGCCGTGACTCGCGTTTCGCATGGTAACACTCATCGCACCACAACTCCTCCTTCACGATGCCTTTCAGTATGGAACCGCCGCGCAGAAGACTCCCCACATGGTAATTGCCCATGAGGTTCTCGAATTCTTTGGTCTGCATGGAGGAAATCTCTGTCCCGCATCCCGTGCAGGGAATCGGCTTTTCAAAGTGGATGG
>JBGSVX010000330.1:0-1989 GCA_041752795.1 Terrimicrobiaceae bacterium | reverse complement strand
GATCCGGATGATAGAGTCCCTGTGCTGGCGGCAGTCCTTTGGATAGCATGTGCGTCTGTATGTATCTTGGTCGTTTGTCTTTGGTTATCCCGGCCGATCGTAAGATTTTGTCCCCGGCCCCGGAGCTCCTCCCATAAGGAGCCTCATAAAACAAAACGTGTGAGAGCCCGTTGGCGATGAAAAAATCACTCAGATGAAAAATTTTAGCAGGGGGGGATTTCCCGATTCCCTCTGCGCTCGAAACGCCCATTCGGGAATTCTGATCTCCATCCACCACAAAATCCCGCCTGCACCACCCGGATGATGAAAACACCCATTCGTCAGGCTGCCATCGCCACCGGGTTCCGAGGGAAAATAGACATCTCCAGCAGCACATAATCTGAGATGGCAACCCGGACCGCAGGAATACCAGGATTTTGCACCTTTCGGAAATGCGCCCCTCGGGGTGATATTTTCATTGCGATTATGTCTGATCTGACATATTTTTCATTATAAGTGAGCAAACCGTTACGATGGCTGGCGGGAGAAGTGAAGACGCCGCCGATGAGCAAGGAAGCACGTCAAGAGATGGGATTCCTGCTCCGGCAGCTTCAGGAGGGGGATAACATCTCCCTGCCTCATTCACGGCCAATGCCAACCATCGGAGCGCGTAGCCATGAACTGCGAGTGAACGACAAAAACAAAACATGGCGGTTGTTCTACTTCCTGGATTCCGATGCCATCGTGATCTTGGAAATCGGCGAGAAAAAAACCAAAAAGACAACGATTGCCACCATCAAGGTCTGCCAGAAACGATTGAAACACTATGAAGAATCCAAAAAGTACCGATAAAAAGAGTGACGCCAAAGGCGGCTGGGTCGAGGGTTCGGTTCAAAACTTTCTTGAGCTGTCCGATGCGGAGATGGAACTCATTGAAACCCGTCTCGCTGCGAGTCGTCTGCTGAAAGCGACACGTCAATCGCAGAAGCTCACCCAGCAGGTGGCCGCCTCAAAATTGCACACCAGCCAGTCTCGCCTTGCGAAGATGGAAGCCGGCGACCCCTCGGCTTCTTTGGACCTTCTCTTCCGGGCGCTTTTCTCCCTCGGCGTATCCCGAAGAAAGCTGGTCGAAGCACTTCAATAAGCGTTCCGTCCAGAAGGACACGGCAGGTGTCGACTATGACGCCATTTGCCAGAGCAGCCAACAAATCGCTCCCAACCATCGTAGCCGTACGATAAGAATGTCCGGGCATATCCCAGCTTCTTTCGTTCCCGGCACGACGGGAGCGCGGAAATCTCGAGCGATAGGCAAATGCCACTTCACCACATCACGAAGATGCCCGATGATCCCAAAAATCAATTTAATGATGATCCCGTAGAATCTCGATCCTTTAGGCATGAGCTAAACTGTGTCTGAGAGCTGGAATGATATCTTCTGGTTCTTTAGCAGTGGCTCTCAAATACAAAGAATTTGGGCACAGATCCAATTCATCAGGCCAAGTAAGGGAACCGTAGTTCGTAACCGTGACCTGATCGAAGACTCCAGGCTCAAGCCATGCCTGGAATACGCCCACACCAGCAAGGCCGGACAAATCGACCAATCGATCTGTTCCGTCGGCGAAATTCAGGCGCAAACGAAATTCGGGAAGTGGATCAGCTGACAATATTTTCATGCGGTAAAAATAAGTGAATTACTCGGATTATCGAGTTCTATTGGCCAGCGTTTCCCGAGCTGCCGGTTCTCTGAAATCTTCATTTGAATTCCAGGCCCCATTGGCTGTTCCCGACTCCCTCGCACAAACCGCACAACTTCAGGGAGCCAAACTCATTGACATGTTCCGCGCACTTTTCCGCGACTCACCCAATCAAGCTCAGGACATCATTTTCCGTTCCTCCCCGGTGCCAAACCTTTCGGGCTCAAGTGTTACCTACTGCCATCTGCTTGGAGGCTGGCGAGGAGGTCGAGTGGGCACTGCCGACCCGGAGCGAACTTCATTTGGTTCGAAAAAA
>JBGSVX010000329.1:0-4869 GCA_041752795.1 Terrimicrobiaceae bacterium | reverse complement strand
GATGGGATCATCGATGAAATGCGCACGATCACTCAAAACCTCATCCTTGAGGCCTCGGTCCCGCCCCGCTTAACCAAACCCGAAAATCTCCCAAATCCGCCTTAAGTTCGTGCCATTCCATCCTGACCCCTATTTCCTACGCGAAGCGTTGGGGCGGGCCCCCTGGTTTTTCGTTTGTTTCGCGTTTTTCGCGGGCTGATTTGCGAAAATGAGGGAACTATGAAGCGGGGAACTGTGACAAAATTGTCACATTCGGAAAATTGTCTCTTGATCTGCTTGGGAATAAGACAAGATGTTTAACCGATACCATGAAATCCAAACTCTATCTCTCCTGTTCTCTCTCGCTTGTGGCAGCCATCTCGACGGTGTTTGCCGGCAAGGTCGAAGTTGATCCGGCCATTGCGGCTTATGCACGCACGAGTGGCGTGACCGGCAACCTCAATTCGATTGGTTCCGACACACTGAACAATTTGATGACGCTCTGGGCTGAGGGGTTCAAGAAAGAATACCCGAATGTCAATATCCAGATCGAAGGCAAGGGCTCCTCGACGGCACCTCCGGCGCTGATTGAAGGCACTGCGCAACTTGGGCCCATGAGCCGTCCCATGAAATCCTCCGAGATTGATGAGTTTGAGAAAAAGTATGGTTACAAGCCTTTGGAAATTCCGGTGGCCATTGATGCCCTGGCCGTGTTTGTGAACAAGGACAACCCGATCAAAGGACTCACACTCAAGCAGGTTGACGGCATTTTTTCCAGCTCCCGCAAGAGTGGTGGAGAAGACATCACGACATGGGGTCAGGTTGGACTGACCGGTGACTGGGCCAACAAGCCGGTCTCGCTCTTTGGTCGTAACAGTGCTTCTGGAACCTATGGATTCTTCAAAGACGAAGCACTCGGCAAGGGCGACTTTAAGGCGACTGTCAAAGAACAGCCCGGTTCCTCGGCTGTGGTGCAGGGCATCGCCAGCGACATCTCCGCCATCGGGTATTCGGGCATTGGGTATAAAACGTCCGATGTCCGCGCTGTGCCCCTTGGTGAAGAAGACGGCAAATTTGTGGAAGCCGACTACGAAAATTGCATCAGCGGGGATTATCCCTTGGCGCGGTTCCTCTTTGTGTATGTGAACAAAAAACCCGGTGAGCCCATGGACAAACTCACATCCGAGTTCCTGAAATTTGTCGTCTCCAAAGAGGGCCAGGAAGTTGTCGTTAAAGACGGATACTTCCCACTTCCCAAGGAAAAAGCTGACGAAATCCTCGCGGAATTGTCTAAATAGACAGTTAAAGATTACGCTCCTGCCTGTCTTCGCGCTTGCAGGGGCGGGTTTGTCCCGACAAACATTGCCAACCTGATGCCTGCGCCGCTTCCCGAATCAGCCACAGGGCAATCCCGGTTCATCACCGGCCCATGGACCCTGTTCCTGGACCGGTTCATGACCCTGTTTATCAAATTCGGGGGAATCATGGTGATCGTTTCGGTGCTCGGGATTTTCCTGTTTATTTTTCTTCAGATCTTCCCGCTCTTTCAGGCGGCAAAAGTTGAAGAATCAAAAAAAATCCAACTGCCCGACAAAAATTTCACGATTCTCGGGGTGGATGAGTGGGGTCAGATGCCCTTTCTTGTTGAGCCCGACGGGCGCATGCTTTTTGTGGATTCCGCGAAGGGCACGTATGAGGAGCGCAGCGTAAATTTTGGTGATGATGCGGCCCCCAAGATCACTTCGGCCAGTTTCAACAAACGGGAGCAAAAGGTTATTCTGGGAACCGAAGACGGGCGATTCTCGATTGTGTCGCCCGGGTATTCTGCGAGCCAGAAAAATGGCAGGCAGGTCGTCTCCGCTTCGCCAAAGGGCACGGCTTTTGAGTCCATTGGGGAACAGGGCCGTCCGATTTTGGACATTGAGTATGGGGATTCCGGAGCCCGCAAAGTGGTGGTGGTGATGCAATCCAGTGATGATGCCAACACCGTGCATGCGGCCATTTATACCCGCAAACGCAGTTTGATGGGAGCGGGCAAAGAAGTGCTCGACAGCAGTTTTGACCTCACGCCGATGCTGTCTGGTCGCCCGGTGAATATTCTTGTGCCTGGCACGGGTGAGGGCGTGATAGTGATCACCGAGGACGGGTCCGTGATTTTTATGGTGCCCGATGCAAAAACCGGCTTCCGGGTTTTGCAAAAGTTCCAGCCCTTCGTTGATCTCCCGGACCCCAAAATTTCGGTGGCCCAATTTTTGTTCGGGGATGTGACTTTGGTTTTTGGAAGCGACACTGGCGAGAACCGGCTGTTCAGCCTCTTTTATCCCGAGGGAAGCAAGGCACGTCAGTTTGGAGAAACCCACCGGTTTCCCCCCCTTGGTGCCAGCCCGACCGTGTTGGTTAGCACGCTTCGAAACAAGGCCTTCCTCATTGCGGGTGGCGACCGTGCTTCGCTGCGGTATTCCACCACCGAATCCATTCGTTGGGACGGCCTCCTCAATTTCCAACCCATCAACGCCGTGATTGATGGCAAATACCAAAGCATCCTTTTTCTGGATCAGAAAAACGTGCTGCACTTTTTTGATCTTCACGACCCGCATCCGGACTCGGGGTGGCGAGCGATGTTTGGAAAAATCTGGTATGAAGGGGCTTCCCAGCCCGAATGGGTGTGGCAGAGCACAGGAGGAAGTGATGATTTTGAAGCCAAGTATTCGTTGATACCACTGATTTTTGGAACCATCAAGGGCACCCTTTACGCGATGCTTTTTGCCGTGCCAATTGCCCTGCTTGCCGCAATCTACACTTCGCAATTTTTGGCCCCCTCTCAGCGTTCGGTCATCAAACCCACCATGGAAATCATGGCCTCCCTGCCATCTGTGGTGCTCGGGTTTCTCGCTGCCATCTACATCGCACCAATGATCGAGCGTCAGGTGCCGTCCCTGCTTTTGCTGACGGCTGGACTGCCACTCGCTGCGGCCTTGTTTGGCTACGGGTGGAGCATTCTCCCGATCCAGATCCGAAAATATATCCGGCCCGGTTACGAATGGGCGGCGTTTTTGCCAATCCTCCTTGTTGTGGGTGGAACCCTTTGGTCGCTTGGCCCCGCCTTCGAACAAATTGCGTTTGTGACCACCGACCCTTCAACAGGCAAGCGGGTTGCGGACTTCAGGTATTGGTGGCCGGCTGCGACCGGGGCGAGCTTCGATCAGCGCAATTCCCTTGTGGTTGGTTTCATGATGGGTTTTGCTGTGATTCCCATTATTTTTACGATTGCCGAAGATGCTCTCTCCAATGTGCCTGCGGCTCTGAGGACGGCCTCCATGGCCTGCGGGGCAAGTCGCTGGCAGACAGCAATCCGCGTCGTACTCCCCACAGCCTCCGCCGGCATTTTTTCGGCCCTGATGATTGGCCTCGGCCGCGCTGTTGGCGAAACGATGATTGTGGTTATGGCGACCGGCAACACACCAATCATGGAATGGAATATCTTTTCCGGCATGCGCACGCTCTCTGCAAATATCGCCGTCGAACTCCCTGAAGCCCCTCACAATGGAACCCTTTACCGTACGCTATTTTTTGGTGCCCTTGTGTTGTTCATGCTGACCTTTGCCGTCAACACGGTGGCCGAAGTGTTGCGTCAGCACCTGCGCGAAAAATTCAAAACTGTCTGATTCCATGCACGCGCCCAACCGAGACCATTCTCTGACCCGAACGCACGCCGCAGCGGGGGAACCCTTTGTGTGGCTGACCGCAATGGGCCTGACCATTGGGCTCATTATGGTGGTCGGGCTTCTGGGGATTATTGTTTCCAATGGTCTGCCGGTTTTTTGGCCCAAGGCCGTGTATGAGGTGACCCTCAAGCCCGGAGTAAGCAATCCCGTTCCCAAAGGCGGGGAGTCCTTTGCCGGGGAATTGGTTCAGACCCGGATCAAGCGAACCCCGGTTCTTACTGCGACCGGTGAGAAAGAGGAAAACCAAAACGAGCTGCAATACTTTGTCGGGAACAAGGACATCTACGGGATCAACTTTGCCTTTGTGAACAGCGTGGATATTGCGAAGGTCTCTCTTCCCAAGGATATCTACACAGTAGAGCGCATGGAGTATGGCGATGCCTTCATGTATCCGATGGAAATCACGCTTTCGGATGGCAGCAAAATCATCGCTGCGGAGCCGGGCTTCAATCAAAAATTACAAGAAGCCGTAGAAACAAGCAACGCGCTGCGTGATCAAATTTCCCACATCGAAAAAACTCAAATTGGCCGCATCAACACCCAGATCAATGACCTCAAAGTCAAACGCGGCAATTCCCCTTCCGATGCGAAGCAGGTGGCAGACCTGGAGGCCTCCTACGAAAAGCTGGCTGCCGATGCGCGCGAATTGCGGAAAAAACAGCAGTCGGTCAAACTCACGTATCGCGCTCCCAATAACGTCGAAAAGACTCTTCCGATCTCGGATGTGGTCGGATTTTTTCAGCCCAACACCCTGACCTTTCCGCAAAAAGTCGGATGGTTTGTGCACAATGTCTGGGCATTTCTGAGCGAAGAGCCACGGGAAGCGAATACGGAAGGCGGCATTTTTCCTGCGATTTTTGGAACGTTTGTGATGACCCTTTTGATGAGCATTGCGGTGGTTCCCTTTGGGGTGCTGGCGGCCATCTACCTCCGGGAATACGCGAATCAGGGATTTTTTGTGCGCTGTGTGCGCATTGCCGTCAATAACCTTGCCGGCGTTCCGTCGATTGTGTTCGGAGTCTTCGGTCTGGGATTTTTCGTGTATTTTGTTGGTGGTTCTTTGGACCGCACGCTGTTCAGTGATTACCTGCCGACTCCAACGTTCGGGACCGGCGGGATTCTTTGGGCTTCGCTGACCTTGGCCCTCATGACTGTGCCCGTGGTG
>JBGSVX010000328.1:0-7341 GCA_041752795.1 Terrimicrobiaceae bacterium | reverse complement strand
AAGGCCCACAATTTCGTCCACCACTTTGCCATCTTTGAAAATTTTCAGATTCGGAATGGATTCGACTTGGAATTTTTCCGCGAGGGCGGGATTGGCATCGACATCGACTTTGGCAATTGTGGCACGGCCTTCGTATTTTCCGGCGAGGTCATCGATGATGGGTGCCATGCGAATGCAGGGTCCGCACCATTCGGCCCAAAAGTACACAAGGGCAACCCCTTTGGAAGTCACACTCTGAAAATTGTCCTTGGTGAGGACGACAGGTTTCGAGTCTGCGGCAAACGCAGAGACCGACGTGAGAACGATGGCGAGGAGAGCGAGGGATTTCATATGGAATTCGTTGATTGTGGTTTGGTCACAAACAACCTATGCACGCGGGATGGTCGCGCAACGGATATTTTTGATTAAAGCATGAGAACGGGCGACCTTTGGGTGATCCGGGCATGCCGGCTGGGAATGTTCATCCAGGCCATGGTCATCAACCTGACCCCGCTGCTTTTTATTCCACTCAGGGAACAGTTCGGGCTGAGCTTTGAACAAATCGGCCGGCTCGTGCTTGCCAATTTTTTGACCCAGATGGTCGTGGATTTGCTGTGCACCGGGCTGGCGGACAGGATCCCAACGCGCATCCTGGTCGTTGCGGCCAACGCCTTTTCGGCTGTGGGTTTGTGGGTTTTTGCATGGGCTCCCTTTCAGTGGGATTCTCCCTATGCCGGGCTGATGGCAGGCACGGTCGTGTTCTCGATTGGCTGCGGTTTACTTGAAGTGTTGCTGAGTCCAATCATCAATGCGGTGCCTTCAACAAATAAAAGCGGCTCGATGGCGGTGCTGCATGCGTTTTATCCGATTGGAAAGGTTGCGGTCATTCTCGTAACCGGGGTCGCACTCCATGTGCTCGGGCTTGTGGCGTGGCCATGGATTGTTGCGGCGTGGAGTGTCCTGCCGGTCCTGAATACGGCAGCATTTTTTATGGTGAAATTGCCTCCACTCGCGCATCCCGAGCAAAGGCAGACGCTGCGGTCCCTGATTTTTCAACCGGCCTTGTTTTGGCTGCTGGCAGCGATGGTGCTGGCGGGTGCGACGGAAGTGACCATTGCCCAATGGACCTCGGCCTACGTGGAGACTGCCCTGGGGTTTTCCAAGCTGACTGCGGATCTTGTGGGATTTTGTTTGTTCGGAGTGGGTATGATTATCGGACGCCTTTGGTTTGGTCTGCGAGGGGAACATTCGGGATTGACCCGGGTGATGTGGGTGAGCGCGGCACTATCTGCAGCGACCTGCCTTGCCATGGCCCTTCTGCCCTCGCCGGTGCTGGCTCTGATGGCCACTGGCCTGTCTGGAATTTTTGTGAGCATGTTGTGGCCGGGGACGATTTCTCTCTCTGCAGCGCGATATCCGATGGCAGGAGCCTCACTCTTTGCGCTGCTCGCTGCCGCCGGGGATGCCGGGGCCGGCGTGATGTCCTGGTTCGTTGGTGTTGTGGCGGATGTTGTGGCCTCGGCTCCTCCCGCATGGACCCTCGCTCTGTTCGGCCCGGCGATTGAGCCGCAGGCTCTCGGCCTGAGGACCGCCTACATGGTCAGCGCCATCTGGCCATTCCTCATGATTCCCGTTATTTTGGCTCTCAGAACAAAAACCGAAAAAAAATAAAAATTATCCCTTGCGCCCGGCACGCCTGATGCTACCTATGTTCTTGTTCTGGGGGGAACAACAGCCCGTCGTAACATTCGTTGCGGCGGGCTGTAACTTTTTTCGGATCTAGTGAAATGAGTGATTTGACGAATCTCTGTGCAGCTTGTGGGCTTTGCTGCAATGGAGTGCTTTTTTTCAGTGCCAAACTGCAGCCCGGCGACCACGAACGTTCCCTCTCAGCCCTCGGCTTAAAAATCAAAACCGTCGAAGGGGAACGTCACGCCCTGCAACCCTGCCCGGCCCATCAAGCAGGAAGCTGCACGATTTATGAAAATCGACCGGTTCGCTGCCGGCTTTTTGAGTGCCGCCAACTCCAAATGGTCGCCGCCGGCGAGAGGACTCCCGAAGACGCCATGCAAACGATTGAAAAAGCCGTGGCATGGCAGTTGGAAATCAAATCCTTGCTGGAACAAGCCGGAGAAACCCGCACCCACAAACCGCTGGCCGTGCGATGCGCCGGAATGTTTTCCGAGCCCCAAGATCCCGGCCCAACAGCCACAGAACTCCGAAATAAAATCAAAAACTCCATGGCAGCCTACGAATCCTTCCTCAGCCAGGAATTCCGCCCAACTCCCTAATCCCCCAATCTCCCCCTCCCTCAATCCCCCACTCTTTCCTCCTCCGTGCCTCTCATCTCCACATCCACCTACCGGGCTCCCATGGGCTTCTCGAATGGTCACGTGCAAACAATTTTCCCTGCCCTATTCCGAAAGGTGCGTGAACCCGAACTCCGCCGGGAGCGCATAACAACCCCGGATGGGGATTTTCTGGACCTGGATTGGCGGGAGCAATCCAACCGCAAAGGCCTGGCTATTTTGTCACACGGTCTCGAAGGCTACTCGCGGGATCCCTATGTGCTCGCCATGGGCAATGGCCTTTTTGACCTGGGGTGGAGTGTGCTGTCATGGAATTTCCGGGGTTGCAGTGGCGTTCCCAACAATCTCCTGCGCTCATATCACAGCGCAGCAACAGAAGATCTGGCCGTGGTGATCGATCATGCCCTGGGCGTTCTGCATTACGAATCGGTCGTTCTTGTAGGGTTCAGTTTGGGTGGAAATCTCACGCTCAAATACCTCGGAGAAGTTGGTGAAAACGCGGATCCCAGAATCCGGGGTTCCGTGAATTTTTCCGCACCCGCGGACATTGCTTCCAGTTCCATGAAACTTCAAACCCCCTCGAATGCCATTTACATGAGGCGATTTTTGAAACGGCTGACCGCAAAGGTCCGCGAAAAAATTTCCCTGTTTCCCGGAAAGTTGAAAGATGAGGGCCTGGACCGGATGACGACGTTTGAAGAATTTGACAATGCCTACACGGCTCCTCTGCACGGATTTGAAAATGCCCGCGATTATTGGGCCCGCGCCAGCTCCCGACCAGGACTCCCCCGCATCACAGTCCCCACACTGCTGGTCAATGCAGAAAATGATCCCTTCCTGGGACCAGAATGTTTCCCATATGAGGAAGCGCGAGCCAGCAGCCACTTCCACCTGGAAGCACCCAAAGGAGGAGGTCACCTCGGCTTTGTGACCTTCGGCAAGGGCGGTGAATATTGGTCGGAATGGCGGGCCAAAGAATTTTTGGGGAAGCCGGACTGAAGCTATTTTTTTTGGATCATTGGCAAGATGCCAACGCCACGATGATCTCAAAGACTCACGCCAAAAAAATCTGAGAAGACCTGTTTGTAAACCTCGCGCTTCATGGATGAGAGCGATTCGAGGTCAAATTCCTTAGGCGAAATCCAGCGGGCATCGCGGAATTCGGGTTCCTTGTCTCCAAAGTGAAATGGAATCGACTCGTCGAGCAGGTTCGCGAGAAAATAGGTTTGTTTCTGACCCACGCAGCCGCCCTTTTTGACGTTTTTTGGGAACCGGTACCGGTAAGGGCCTTTCACGGATATGACCTGATAAGCGGAGGGCGGGAGTCCGAGTTCTTCAAGGACCTCGCGGGCCAGCGCCACGGAGGTCGTTTCGCGGTCTTTGACTCCACCCTGAGGAAATTGCCATGTGCCCGGCCAGTCAGCGCGTTCACAGATCAGGATTTTGTCAGCCTTTTGTAAAATGAAGGCCACATTGGGGCGGTAGTCCATCGTTTAACGTTCCGAAGTTTGCACGACCCGCAGTCTCACATCTCCGATTTCAAGGCCAAGGGATTTTTCTGCTGTTCTGAGGAAGCCTTCGGTGGAGTCCGTGAGCGAGACATCAAGGCGTCCGAGATTTTGAACGGGAGCAAGGAGGCCGGAGGCCGTCAGAAGTTCGCGAACGGCCAACGCGCAGTTTTCCGCAGAATCCACGAGTCGAACACCCGGTCCCGCGGCCCGCGCAATGGCATCAAAGATGAGCGGGTAGTGGGTGCAACCAAGCACAAGGGTATCAATTCCGGCATCCAGCAGCGGCTTCAGATATCTGGCCAGAACCTGATCGGTGATCGTGTCCTCGAAGTGACCTTCCTCAATGAGGGGTACGAGGAGGGGACAGGCTGTGCTGAAAACCTCGATCTCCGGATTGATGGCATGGATGGCGTGTTCGTAGGCACCACTCGAAATGGTGGCCTTGGTGCCAATCACTCCGACTTTCCCATTATTGCTGGTGGAAACCGCCGCAGCCGCTCCGGGGTGAACCACTCCCTGCACCGGCACGGTGAATACTTTTTTCATTCGTGGCACGGCCAGCGCAGAAGCCGTATTGCAGGCAACCACAATCAATTTTGCGTTTTCCGCAAGAAGAAGACCACCAATCTCGACCCCATACCGCTCGACAGTCTTGCGGCTTTTCCCGCCATAGGGAACACGTGCGGTGTCACCAATATAAACGATCTGCTCGGAGGGCAGATGCTCGCGCAGCGCGGCTGCGACGGTCAATCCGCCAATCCCGGAATCAAAGACACCAATCGGGTCAAGTCGGGGGTCCGGGGCCTCGGAAGTGTCCACGGGAAAAATCAGTTGGCCAGCGCCGAAGCCGCAGCGCGAATGGCCGAGGAGGCGTCCGTGTCCGCACCCACCGTGCCACGCGCAAGGTTCGGAACATTGGTGGAATCCGCCGCAGAGGCCACCGCCGAAGGTTGACTGAATTGGGGCACTCCACTCACAGCACCCCGGAACAAATTCACCCCGGCCACAATGGCCTCTGCCATTTTCTGACGATACTCGTTGGTCGCAATCATTGTGCCATCCGTCGGGCTGTTCATGAATCCGCCCTCAACAAGAATACTCGGAATCGCGGTCGCCCGGATCACATGGAAGCGCGCCCTTTTGATGCCACGATCAGGAAGCGGAATCCTGCGAACCATCGACGCATGAATCGCCGTGGCCAAGGCAATGTTTTCGGGGTCCTTGGCATGACCCGGATGCAATTTCAGGTCGCTGTAACTGAGGTTTTCCTCGTCCATGGATGGGACCCCGCGCGGAGCAAGGCAGTAGGTTTCGATACCCGTCCCGGAAGTGCCCTTGCTTTTGTTAAAATGAACACTCACGAAAACCGCATTGCTGAACTTGTTGGCAAACGCAGAACGCTGCTCCAACGGAATGAAAACATCCGTGGACCGGGTCATCCGCACCTGAATCCCTTTGGCTTCCAACAATTTCTTGGCCCGCAGCGCCACATCCAATGCCGCGTCTTTCTCGCGACCACGCGGACCCACCGCACCACTGTCATGTCCACCATGACCCGGATCCAAAATCACCGTCTTGACCGAAGTCGCATTTTTGATTTTTTGAGGCCGCAGCACCGGTTCGATGATTTTGGTGACGTCCATGGCGGAGATGAGGATTCTGCCATTGCGGGACTCGAGCGGAAAACACAGCACGTATTTCACGCCATTGATCATGATGTCCCGCGCATTGGCTTTGCCCGTCATGCTGCGGCCGGAAGCAGACAGGCGAAACGAATTCCCGCCGGATGCCGACTGACTCATTTTGTAAAATGTGGCCACATCCTCGATGGGAACAAAGCGCCGACCGCCCATGGTCACGATGTTCCAATCCGCAGGTGCCGAGGCAACCCCACAGAGAAAAATGAGTGTCCATAGACAAAAAATCCGCATCACCGCCAAACCGTGCGTTCACTCGAAGCGTTTCGCAAGCCGATTTTTACAACGTTTCCGAAATGCGTATGAATGCGCTGCGTGCAGACTCGCTTTTGTTATTTCCATTTTCTTTTCCGACAATGTAGAAGTCTCCCTGTCAATTTGTATTGCCGGGATGCACCGCTCTGGCACCTCGATGGTCGCGGGGGTTCTGAATAGCGCCGGGGTTTACCTCGGTGAAGAAGCCGATTTTTTAGAAGCAAATGAGGGGGAAAACGCTGATGGGTTTTGGGAGCATTTCGGATTTTATGCGCTCAATGAAAAACTGCTGGAGCAACTTCGGGCGGGTTGGGATGCCCCATGGATTCCAGAGGGCTGGGAGAACAGAGAGGATCTAAGTCCATTTCGCGAAGAGGCCAGCTTGTTGATTGACCGGATGAGAGGGCTCGCCGGCGGGGATGGAAGGATCCACGCACCTCCATCACAATCCAGTTCTGGAGATTGCTGCTGCCGGAGACCAAAGTTGTGATTTGCGTGCGCAACCGGGTGGCTTTTGGACTGGTTGGATTGAATATCCAGTCCCTGGCATTTTGGCCAGGTTGAGAAGGCGCAATCCTCGAAGCGGGGTCTTGAGCCCATCTCAGACTAAAAATCTGTGACCCGATACGGCTTGAGTTGCCAGCCGCTTTCTCCGGGGACCAGTTTGTATTGGACCTGCCGGATTTTTCCTGTTGCTGAAGTGGTCCCGGCAGTTTTGGGAAAAAGCGGAAACCGGCGACCAAGCGCATTTTCCAGAACAGCAAATTGGTCGCCGCCACGATAGACCGGAGAGCCGGTTGTTTCCTCCTCCAATTCAGGAAGAAAAATCGAACTGAGGGATTTGTTTTTGTTGGAGCTGAAAGCGAGCAACTCCCCTCGATTTGGGGCCGCGATAAAGATGTAAACCTCAGGGGCTCCGTCGGTATTGATGTCCGCAACCTCCATGCCGGTGACTGTCCCTTCAACCTTGGTCGTGATCGGGCGGCTGTCCTCGGAAAGACCCTTGGCAGTGACGGTGACGGTGTTATCAGAGTCCGCATTAGGGCTTTTCACTTGGAACGTGATTCCCTGAAGACTTGCCTTCTGACTGAATGGCGCGGCCATCCCGGTGAGGAGAGAAAGCAATCCAACGGATAGAACTATGCAACCATTTTTGAGGTCCCTGAGTGGAGATATTTTAATCATGGAGGGAGAGTAAACCAGGGTCATGAAACCGTCCATGACGAAGACATGAATGACACCAAAACGGGAAGATGCTGCCTGCTGTGAAGCAGCTGCCGATCAGTAATCAAAGCCCACCCCGTCGTATCGTGCAGTAGTTTGCGTCTTGTTGAACCGGTCCATCACCTCAACATGACCATCCACAAGGAGAACCTGAGTTTTGGCTGATTGAGCAGAGCCGTCCACATCTTGAAAAGAGGGGTGCTGGGTGTAATCGTCCGGATCGGCGTCATCAACTACAAATGAATGATAGAGGCACTCTCCGGCCAGGATATGCTTTGACGGCTCCTTGATGAGGATCCGATTCACTGCGGCGAATCCCCCGGACGCAACAAAAGCCGCACGAACTCCAAGATAATACCCAAATTC